>CAYTDH010000338.1:0-5392 GCA_964436325.1 uncultured Tangfeifania sp. | reverse complement strand
TGGAATTTACCTTAAAAATTAAAATTTAAATAATTGAAAAACATAAGTTTAATAGTTTAAAAAATCAAATTACAATTAAGCTATATTATTTTTTATTTTAGTTATTTTTACTGATAAGATAGTTGAAATTTGGTATTTCACTTTCATATAAAATCGTTTTTCATATCTTTGTGTCATTTAGAAACAAAGAAAACTTTTGGCCTGTCCTTCCGGAAAGCAAGCCGTTAAACAGGCATAACATAGCAAAAAATACAAACAAGAAATCTTATGAATGAAAGTGCAGGATATCTGTTTTACAACGGAAGCCGTCAACAGGCAACTTCAGGAAAATCATTTTCAAATATCAATCCGGCCACCAACAGTCTCATCAACAAGATTGGACAAGCTTCGGCCGGGGATGTGGAAAAAGCCATCCAGTCGGCCCGGAAGGGTTTTGCTGTTTGGTCCTGCATGTCGGGCACCGAACGTGGCAGAATTCTCCGAAAAGCAGCAACTCTTTTAAGGGAGCGCAACGATGAACTGGCAGCCATTGAAGTTACAGACACCGGAAAACCGCTCTCTGAAGCCATTGAAGTGGACGTTGTAACCGGTGCCGATGCGCTGGAGTATTACGGGGGAATTGCTGCTTCCATCCACGGCGATTCTCACGATTTGGGCAATGCATTCGCCTATACCCGGCGTGAACCGCTGGGAGTATGTGCCGGCATCGGAGCATGGAACTACCCCATTCAGATTGCCTGCTGGAAATCGGCCCCGGCACTTGCAACCGGAAACGCCATGATTTTCAAACCCGCCGAGTTGACGCCGCTTACCGCCGTTTACCTGGCTGAAATTTACAAAGAGGCTGGACTTCCCGATGGTGTTTTCAATGTGGTGCAGGGCGATGCCGAAGTAGGCCAGATGCTAACTGCTCATCCTGACATTCGAAAGGTTTCGCTGACGGGCGAAGTAGAAACCGGAAAAAAGGTAATGGCCGCCTCCGCAGAAACCCTCAAGCATGTAACCCTTGAACTTGGAGGAAAATCGCCGCTGATCATTTGTGAGGATGCCGACCTCGATGAAGCTGTTCAGGGAGCCATGATGGCCAATTTCTACACCCAGGGTGAAATCTGCTCCAACGGAACCCGGGTGTATGTTGCCGAAAAGATAAAAAATACTTTCCTGAAAAAGTTAATCGAGAAAACAGAGAAAATGGTGATTGGTGATCCCACCGACATGTCTACCCAGGTGGGTGCTTTGATCAGCCGGGAACACCTGGACAAGGTCCTTGGCTACATCCATACCGGAAAAGAGGAGGGCGCCCGTTTGCTGCTTGGTGGAAACCGCTATCAATCCCATAAAAATCCTGCTTTGAACGATGGGTTCTTTGTTGAACCTACCATTTTTGAAACCGACAATGAAAATGCACGCATCGTCAAGGAAGAAATTTTCGGTCCGGTAATGACCGTTCTGCCTTTTAACACCGAAGAACAGGCCATTGAAAAAGCCAATAATACCATTTACGGACTGGCAGCGGGTGTTTTTACCAATGATCTCCGTCGGGCCCACCGCATGGTGGAGCAACTACAGGCCGGAATGTGCTGGGTTAACAATTACAATGTAAATCCGGTAGAGGTTCCCTTCGGGCCGTATAAACAATCGGGCATGGGCAAAGAAAACGGTCTGGCCACCATAGAGGCTTACACTCAGCTCAAGACCGTCTACATTGAGATGGATAAAATCGATTCACCCTACAGATAAAATCACTTAAAAAAGACCAAAATGCATTACGACTACATTATCATAGGAGGAGGAACAGCGGGTGCTGTGCTGGCCAACCGCCTGAGTGCCGATCCCGCCAAAAAAGTGCTGGTTCTGGAAGCCGGCCGGCCCGACTATTCCCTTGACTTCCGGATTCACATGCCGGCGGCCCTGAGTTTTCTGCTCAACGGCACCTTTTATAACTGGGCCTACCAATCTGCACCCGAACCGTTTATGAATAACCGGCAGATAGCCCAGCCCCGTGGAAAATTGCTGGGGGGTTCCAGCAGTATAAACGGAATGATTTGGATCAGGGGAAACAAAAAAGACTATGAAAAATGGAGCAAAGAAGAAGGGCTTGAGGCCTGGGATTATGCCCACTGCCTGCCTTACTTCAAAAAGCTCGAAACCAGACTTGCTGGAGCAGACAAATACCATGGCGACAAGGGCCCTTTAAAGCTGACCACTCCCGAGAACAAAAATCCGCTTTTCAAAGCCTTTTTTGATTCGGTCACCGAAGCCGGGTATCCGCTTACCGATGATGTAAACGGGGAACAACAGGAAGGGTTTGGAAAATTTGACCAGACCATTTACCGCGCGCGGCGTGTAAGCGCAGCAAGGGCATACATTCACCCGGTAAAAAAGCGAAAAAACCTGACGGTTTTAACGCGTGCTATGGCACACAAAATACTTTTGGAAGGGAAAAAAGCCGTTGGTGTGGAATACAGGCACAGGGGCAAAATAAAAAAGACCTACGGTGGCGAAATCATTAGCTGTGGTGGTGCCATCAACTCGCCCACCCTGCTTCAGCTTTCGGGCATAGGCAATGAAAAGGACCTGAAAAAAGCGGGTGTCAAACCGGCCCATCATCTCCCCGGTGTGGGAGAAAACCTGCAGGATCACCTTGAGGTTTATGTGCAATGGCGGTGTAAAAAACCGGTAAGTGAATATCCCTCTCTGAATCCATGGAGAGCACCTTTTATCGGATTTAACTGGCTTTTCAGAAGAAAAGGCCCTGGCGCCACCAACCATTTTGAAGCCGGAGGTTTTATCAAAAGCAGGGAAAATATAGAATACCCCGATCTGCAGTTTCATTTTCTTCCGCTGGCCATACGTTACGATGGAACCGTACCCACAAAAGGCCATGGATTTCAGTTGCATGTAGGTCCAATGAATTCCGATGTGCGAGGCCATGTAAAAATTAAATCGGCGAATCCTTACGAACATCCTGAAATTTTATTCAATTACCTCTCCACACCCGATGAGCGGCGCAACTGGCTTGCTGCAGTCAGAAAAAGCAGGGAACTGATTGAGACTTCGGCCATGGACGACCTCAGGGGCGAAGAACTGGAACCGGGAAAATCGGTGCAAACCGATGAAGAAATTCTGGAGTGGGTCGCCCGCGAAGGAGAAAGCGCCTACCATCCCAGTTGCACCTGCAAGATGGGATACGACGATATGGCCGTGGTTGATAACCAGTTGCGGGTACACGAAGTGGAAAACCTGCGTGTGGTGGATGCCTCGGTTATGCCGTACATTACCAACGGGAATATTTATGCCCCCGTTTTAATGATTGCGGAAAAAGCTGCCGATCTGATTGCCGGTAATAAACCTTTGGAACCCGCCCGGTTAGGGCCTGCCTAATTATTCTTGCCAAAATTTAAACATTGAACATTCTTTCATGCGTTCTAAGTATATTTCGTTTCTGAAAAATCTGAGACCCACGCTGATATTGATCCTTGTTCTGTTCCTCACAGGAATTGGACTTTATTATTTTACCGATTCTGATATTTTCTGGCCCGGTTATTTTTCCATGATTGCCTTTTACGGCCTGATTTTTTTCATGGGCACCTATGCAGGAAACCTGAAAAAAGAAAGTTCCGTTGCCGAAGTGATGCTGGCCGGGCGGAACATTCCGCTCTGGATTGCGGTATTTACGATGAGTGCCACCTGGGTCGGCGGGGGTTACATTAACGGGGCTGCGGAATATACCCACAATCCCGATTACGGGTTGACATGGGTGCAGGCCCCCTGGGGGTACAGCCTCAGCCTGATTATCGGGGGATTATTCTTTGCCCGGAAAATGCGGCATTTTGAATTCAAAACCATGCTCGACCCCCTGGCCCAGCGCTTTGGAACCAAAATGTCGGCTGTCTTGTTTCTGCCTGCCCTGCTGGGGGAAATTTTCTGGACTGCCGCCATTCTCACCGCCCTTGGCGCAACGTTTGCAACAATACTCGGACTGGATATCCAGACCGCCATCATATTGTCGTCGCTGATTGCCATTGCCTACACCGCAATAGGCGGATTGTGGGCAGTGGCTTTAACCGATGTCATTCAATTGTTTTTTCTGTTGGTGGGCCTTGTTATTGTCATTCCATTTGCCCTGAAAGGCGTTGGAGGTTGGGAAAATGCATGGGACACCTACCAGAATAAAATGGGCGACCTCGCCTCCATCCTTCCTTCGAGTGAGGCCCTGGGAAATTACTATCCCAACTGGTGGGACAACATGCTGCTCCTCGTTTTTGGAGGAATTCCCTGGCAGGTCTACTTTCAGCGGGTCCTCTCCTCCAAAGACCCAAAAACAGCCGTGAGGCTGTCGGTCATTGCCGGAATTGTATGCTTTGCAGCAGCCATCCCTGCCATCATGATTGGGGTTATCGGAACGGCAGTCCCCTCCTGGGAAGCTCTTGGTGCCAGCGGTCCTCCCTCCGATTCCGCGCTTATCCTTCCCTATGTTATCCGTTACCTCACCCCCGGGGTGCTGGCAACGGTCGGACTGGGTGCCATTGCTGCAGCCGTAATGTCTTCGGTCGATTCTTCTATTTTATCGGCCTCGTCAATGGCCAGCTGGAATATCTACCGGCCGCTGATTAAACCGGGAATAAACAACAAAAGCCTCACCAAAGTCATCAAAAGAAGTATCTGGATCATCGGCATTACCGCCACCATACTGGCTCTTAAGATAAAAAGCGTGTACGCCCTTTGGTTTTTGTGCAGCGATTTTGTGTATACCCTGCTTTTTCCCCAATTGGTGACCGCGTTATTCGATAAAAAGGCCAATGCCATTGGGTCGCTGGCCGGATTTCTAGTGGCTTTTGTGCTTCGGTTCGGAGGTGGCGATCCCACCCTGGGCATTCCTATTATGATCGATTACCCAATGGTAGAAGACGGAATGGTACTTTTCCCGTTCAGAACACTAGCCATGATTAGTGGGTTAATTACCATCATCGTTGTTTCGCGGCTTACCGGAAAAATATCACCTCCCCGGAAATTAAGAAAAGAAGTTATGGATGTCCGGTTAAATTAAAAGTGGGCTTCGCAAAGCTTCCAATGACAGATCTTAATTTTCCTTGTCATCTCGAGTCCGTACCCAATATATTTTTGCCATTATGAGTTAATGACAATGAAATTTACCTGTCATTTCGATCCGGCCGGCGGAGCTTGTGCGCTTGCCTTTAGTGGAAGGAGAAATCTTTTCCTGTTTCAGCAGATTGCTTCGCTCCCTTCGTCCGCTACCAATGACAGATTTTCAAAAACAACTCATAATAAGATATTTATGAAATACGCATTCGGGTGTCATTTCGATCCGCCGACAGGCGGAAGGAGAAATCTGTTGATTCAAGAGATTTCTCCTCCTGCGTCGTCGAAA
>CAYTDH010000337.1:0-5403 GCA_964436325.1 uncultured Tangfeifania sp. | reverse complement strand
TCCTGATTGAATGCCGTGGCGTCTTGAAACATTTGTCCCATATTTGTAACCCCTGAGACATTCCAGTTTGAAATGTCGCGGTTAAATGCTTTAGCGCCGTAAAATACCATTGACATATCGCTAACATTAGAAACATCCCAATTGGAAATATCCCCATTAAATACAGATGCGCCATTAAAAATAGAGTTCATTAGAGTCACATTAGAAACATCCCAATTGTTTAAATCCTGATTAAAAACATCGTTGTATCTAAATAGATACCTCATATCGGTCACATTGCTTACATCCCAATTTCCAATATCCTGATTAAAAATGCTGGCCTCATAAAACATATATGACATAGTAGTTACATGGCTCACATCCCATGCTACCACACTGGCATCATTAAATTGCTCTGCATTGCGGAAACAATTACTCAAATCAGATATGCTCATTGGTAAACTATCCGGGACTTCTATGAGGTTAACGGCATCTAGAAAAGCACCAGAAAGGCTTTCAAGGCCAATGTTCCCAAAACTTTCCACTTTTATTAGTTTATCTGCATGGTCATAAGGGAATACCCCTTTTCCGAATTGTTCCAGGCTCCCTGAGATAGAAACGGAGTAGGTTCCATCGGTAGCATAGGTATGTTCTACCATATCATAACTCCCGGAGATGGTTTCGGTATTTCCGTCTCCCCAATCGATAGTTACATCATAATCAGCATAAAAAGGCAACGTAATGGTGGTCCCTTCGCCAAGGCTGGTATTGTATATCAGCACCATAGGTTCTACGGTGGTAAAGCTTACTTCATCACCATAGGCTGTGCCTGCATCATTGGTAGCATAAGCTTTCAGGTAGTAGGTGGTACCTTGCGTCAGATTACTGAGTGATGAACTGAAAGTGCCTGTAGATGATGTACTGCCTTCATCGCTATAATCATCATCGTTGATATTGGGATTTCCGCTTGTGTTCCAGCAGAAGCCGTGGGCGGTGATATCCTCCGGACAACCCAAATTATTGATACTTCCCTCTGCATCTGCGGTGGATGTTGTGATATTGGTTATTGTATCGGTGCTTATTGTGGCAATAGATGCGGAAAGTCCACCGTCGGTTATGGTCCATGAATAATTGGTTATAATACTTTCACGCTCAGATTGAGCATCACATGAATATGTGCTTTGGCCACCGGAAAATTTTACATTACTTTGTAAGCTCTGTGATGCCCACCCTGATAGAATGGCATCGTAATTTGCTGTGGAAAGTGTTACAGCACTATTATAACCGGTTGATCCAAACATGTTGTCCATGGAAGTCACATTTCGGACATCCCAACCGCCGATATTCTGGTCAAAGGATTCGGCCCCGGAGAACATATATTTCATAATGGTCACCGCACTCACATCCCAGTTTCCAATGTCTTGGTTAAATGCATTGGCCCGATAAAACATATCTCTCATATTGGTAACCGCACTCACATCCCAGTTACCAATATCCTGATTAAAAACATTGGCCTCATAAAACATATATCCCATATCAGTCACTGCACTGACATCCCATGCCGTATATACATTGGGTTGTCCTGAATTAACCACCTTGGTGCTGATATCCTGATCAAAATCCCGGGCATACATCAACATCCCATACATATCAGTTACCGCACTGACGTTCCAGTTTCCGATATTTTGATTAAAAGCATTGGCCTGACGAAACATATCTTCCATATTGGTCACCGCACTCACATCCCAGTTTCCAATGTCCTGGTTAAAAACATTGGCCTCATAAAACATAGATCCCATATCAGTCACCGCACTCACATTCCAGTTTCCAATATCCTGATCAAAAGCCCCGGCATACCTGAACATTCCATGCATGTCAGTTACCCCACTCACATCCCAGGAAATCAAACCGGCACCATTAAAGTTAGTGGCATAATGAAAAAGATATTTAAGACTGGTAACGGTGGCGGGCAACTCATCCGGAACACTCGATAGGTTACTTGCACCGTAAAAGGCTGCGTAAAGGCTTGTAATCCCTATGTTACCAAAAGAAACCACAGAGGTAAGCATATCATTACCCAGGTAGCTTGTACCGTTTCCATAATTGGTAAGCGTACCGGAAACAAGCACGGTATAGGTCCCCTCAGAAGTGTAGGTATGTTTTTTTTCTCCGCTGCTGGTATAGGTATTTGTGTTGCCATCGCCCCAATCAACGTTTACATCTACAGTACCGCTGGAAATGGGGATAGCAATGGTAGTTCCTTCTCCTAGGGTAGTGTTGTAGGTCAAAATCATTGGGTCGGCCCAGACTTTAATATTATCTGTTACGCCTCGCTCACCGGCTTCCTGGTCGTATAACATTCCATTGATGTTGACGGGATCGGTATATGTTCCACTGCCAGAAGTAAAGCCTGCATTCACGTTTTGCATTCCTTCCGGGTATTGCCAGGAACCACTGTTGGTCAGATCGCGGAAACTTAAACTAATGCTTCCTGCTCCGCTGTTGCTTTGTGTATTGACCACAAGCCGGCAACGTATCCATTGAAGATGATCGCTATATGAATAATTAGCCAGTGAAGTATTTGCCGGCCCCTGAAGCACAAGTTCTTTATCATGGTTGACCGTTTTTAATGAAAAAGTGGTTTCACCGGGACTAATATAGTTATCCTCATTGACGTCAAATCCCAGGGATACCTGATTTCCCCAATAGTTAACGTCAATATCAAATTGCAGCACGATTGTTCTGGCAGCTTCCATATCCGGCAGGCTCCAGTTGGCATTGTTCAGGCGGGAGACCCAAATATGACAGCCACCATTGACATTCATTGAAAGTGCTTTGCTGCCGGTGTAATCCCCACTATTTTCTTCGTTTGTGATATCTGCTGCCTCAATAGGTGCACATGACGCTCTCACAGCTACCTCCCAATTGTCCTGCCCTTGCACATCACCCAAATCCAGTCCTTCAAAATTGTAAATACTTTGAGCATTGAGTCCTGAAAAAAACATGATTAATAATACAACTGGGATTTTCTTGAGTGATATATGATACAGAAATTTAATTGGTTTCATCATCGTTGTTTTTTTGGGATTTTCGATCTTCATTTTTTACAATGCTGTTCAGCCACTGAATGGCTTTTTTTTGTGTTTTAAGTGCATTTTCTCCAATCCAGAAACCAATGTGTGATCCTTTTTCAATCCATAACAGGTTAGATCCGGCAATGGAATTGGCTGCATTTTCTGCATGAATTGGCTCTACATTAGCATCATGAGTGCCATGTATGATTAAGGTCGGACATGTAATTTTGTCCATTTTAAGCTTGTTCATCTCAATTAAAATTTTTAAATCCGATTCTTGACCTGTTTTCCGCTGGTCAAAATTCTGAGTCATTCTTGCCACCATCAGTTTGAAAATTTGGAACTGGATTTCATCTTCGGCAATTATTTTTGCCTGTTCACTAATTTCACTCTTTGATAAACTGCTTGCATGATGCAAAAACCGGCTTATCAGCAAGCGTGGAAAATATTTTTTTAATTGGAGGATAAGCAAAAAACTCCGACTATTCAAATAGGACCATTGATTCATTTTGCTATTTTCAAGAAGTTTAGTGCAGGACATACTTGCTGACGCAATTGTTAATAGTGCCGATATCCGGGTCGGATAGTTCTGTGCTAGTGTATAAGCAATTGAACCTCCGGTAGATGCACTTACGACAATGACTTTATTCAGTTTTAAAGTATCAAGCAGCGATACAAGTAATTCCGTCTGGTTTTCAGGTGTCTCTTTGACCCAGGGAGTATTCAGGTATCCTGGTCGGGAAACTGCCATTACCCGGTATCCGTTTTTTCGAAAAATTTCGGCCATTCCCAATCCCTGGTCAAATCCTCCCGGGCTGCCATGGATGGACAAAATTACCGGGCCTATCCCGCGATCGGCATACTCGATAAAACCCAAATCGGTTTCAATCGTCATTGATGGATGGTTCATACACAACATGTAGTCCCGGCTTTCAGGTATACGAAAAAGACTTCTTTTCATTTAACTTTTAGAAATTATTGGATTTAGCGTCCTTTTTGGTTGTCAATACTCGTATAAAAGTATTTTTCATGAGAATACGGTCTAATAAAAACCGTGTGTTTGTGACAAATGGCACAATATTATGTGACGAATGAAAATCTCTTTTAAACGGATTTTATAAATTGGAGGCTTACAAAAGGTGTTATTCTTCTAATATTTAGGGCTTTATAAGATAGTGTGGACATTGCTGGTAATTGCTGATTTTTGCCGGAAATTTTTTTTCACGCGAGAGATTGAATACTGCACTCATTTCAGTTGTGATCAACAGCATCATTTTTGTGATAAAATGTGAATGGGAATTTTGCCAATCGGGAGATAATTATGGTTTATGGATGAGGGGAAAGGGATGGCAAATGTTGCTCTATCGGGTAATTTCGGGAAACGGGAATGGCTTCATCTATGTATTTCATCCGTAAAAACCGGGTTCCTGCATTATGAATAAATCCGTTGACATATTTCATATTCACAATTCGGGTACGATGGCAACGGATAAATTCGGGGTATTTCGACAGTTGATTAAATAATTTGGTAAAGGTTATGCGGATCAATAGTTTGTTGATGTCGCCATTTTTTAACACAAAAACCTCGGAATAATTTTCATTGGAATAGGCAGCAACAATCGATTCACGCCTAACTTCCAACAATACTTTATTTTCATTGTTTACGATTTTCAGGGAACGAAAATCTTTTTCGGTTTTCTCCACATCGACTTTCTCCTGAAGTTTTAAATCAATAATTACTAACTTTTTTGTTTTCCAGTCAATAATATTGGTAATTATTAATGCAGGGCCGTATAAAATATCCATCATCAGAATGATATAATTGTGATTAATATCCAAATTAGGACCATATGGCAATGAGAAGGTAAAAATCAAGTTTGCTAAATAGTTTAAAGGCATAGCAATCAAGAAAAGTACAAGTAACAAGCCGTTGGTAAAATGGAGCCGTCTCGCTTTAATAAAAGGATGTGTCACAATAAGTATGAAAAAGATAATGCCTCCTGTAATAGCAGCATATACACATGATAGGTTTAATATTTCCTCATTAAATTGATCGAGATTAAATGGTTTATAATATATCAGGAATAAAAAAATAAAAAAAGAAAAAAAAAGAGCAATAATAATTTTACTTATCAATCTTTCCGGAAAGACAAGATCAATCTCCAGAAATTTGAGCAAGTTTTCAGTGAATTTTTTCATCTGTTTATAATTATAATGTATTGACATACTGGACCTTAAAACTTTAATTTAACATAATGCTTTTGGAGATTGTTTATTCCTATATAATCATCCGCTTGTGTGTCAAAATTTTTTTGTCATGAATGTTTCATCTGTCATTCTCTCATTATGC
>CAYTDH010000336.1:0-5511 GCA_964436325.1 uncultured Tangfeifania sp. | reverse complement strand
AACTCTCTTCGGTTACCAGGGGAAAGGCCATCATTTTGCCATTCACAAGAAAATTAGGAGCCACAGCAAATGGCAAATGGAAATTCGACAATTGGTTTTCACTGAGCTCAGCAATCAATTGTTGCCAGTTTTTTCGCGGCAGTTCAAATGCCATTAGAAAAGTGGCGGTGGTTTCATCCAGGTTAAATTCCTGAATCAGCCACTGAATTTTTTCCCGCTTATGGAATTTTGAAAATCCACTGATAATTTGGTTATTCATCGTATTCCGGGTTAATTTTGAGGTAATTTTCTGCAAACCGATACCCTGTAAGCTGGTTTTCGATAAAATTTTTCAATTGCGGGTAATCACCTCTTGCATGTTTGAGTACGGATGAGGCCATTCCAAATACAGCGGGTAGCTTGCTTTGAGATACCAGGTGATATCCATCGAGGTAATTTTTGATTCCTCCCGAAATGATTATCTGCTTGCAGTTCATGTTGTCATTCTCTTCCAGCAAACGGTTAATGGTCTTTACCATTTGCCAGGCTGTCTGGCCAACAAAGGTAAAAGGCCTGAACATCTCCATTTTTTCCGGTTCATCGCGCATAAGTTCCAGCTTCGAAAAATTGGTGCCTCCAAAAGCAGCAAACTCCAAAGCTTCCAGGTTTAAATTCATCAACTGCTTCAGGCTTTCTTCTCCCATTCCAAGTCCTACCTCCTTCACAATAAGAGGAGTACTGATGCGGCTCATCAATTCTCCGATGGTTTCAATGGGCGGTTGTTCCACCCGTTCGCCTTCGGGTTGAAACCATTCCTGCATGGGATTCACGTGGACAATCAAACCATCGGCACGCAGTTTTCCTACCATATCGGTAATGGCTTTTTCGTTCTTTTCCTTCAGCAGTTTTTCGATTTGGACGATACCCAGATTGGCCCAGAATGGCTGGTTTTCACCAATGATATCGCGCATGTCATAATCGGCCCAGTATGTTTTGTCGAACAAAATTTTGCGGCAGGAACCGAGTCCCATTCCCAATCCAAACTCACGGCAGGCCTGTGCGATATTTTGGTTGATTATCCGCGCCATTTTTGTTCCGCCAGTCATGCTTGAAACCCACAACGGGTCGCGGAATGTTTTTCCCAGAAACTGAAAAGACCGGTCTTCGCCGTTGGGATGCCCCGCGAGCATCGGTTCATAAACAAAACGGCGGTCTTGTTCCATGTGGGTTGTCTGGGAATCAAATGCCAGTTGGATATGGTCTTTTTTACGATCTTTTTTCATTTTGACGGATTTAATATGGAACGTGCGATCACCATCTTTAATACTTCGGAAGTGCCTTCACCTACCGACAAGAGGCGTTGATCGCGGAAGAATCGTTCAATGGGGTATTTGTCGTTTCTGAAGAATCCGGCTCCTCCGAAAATCTGAAGCGCTTCCCCCGAAACCTCACTGGCCACCTGGGAGCAATAGAGCTTGGCCATGGCTGCCCTGGTGCCAAAGGGTTGCCCGTTATCTTTCAGCCAACAGGCATGGTAGAGGGTATTCCGGGCATTTTCAATTTTAACAGCCATCTCGGCCAATTTAAAAGAAGTGGCCTGAAACCGGGCAATGGGTTGCCCAAATTGTTGCCTTTTTTGGGCATAATCCACTGCCATTTCAAAAGCTCCCTGGGCCAAACCAAGCCCCATGGCGGCAATGGACAACCTGCCTGAATCAATGGTTTTAAGCATGATTTTGATGCCTTGCCCGCGTTCTCCCAGTTGATTCTCGTCAGGAACATGACAGTTGTCAAAATAGACCATGCCATTGTCAGCAGCACGCCAGAGTAATTTATTTTTCATGAGGTGGGTGGAATACCCCGGGGTCTCCCGGGGAACCAGGAAGGTGGTAAATTCTTTTTTTCCATCCTTGCGCATCCCTGTTTGGGCCACCAGGCTCATCCCTCCGGAAATGCCTGAGGCGGCATTCGTAATGTATTTTTTATGCCCGTTGATAATCCATCCATCATCGCCTTTTGTGCTGGTTGTTTCCACCCCCTGGGCATCTGAGCCTGCATTTTCTTCAGTCAACCCAAAGGCCCACAATTTTTCACCCGAGCAGAGGGGAGGGAGGAACTTCTCTTTTTGCTTTTCGGTTCCAAATTCCAGCAACGGGCCTACGCCAAGGGAGTTATGTGCTGCAAGGGTGGCAGCAACGGAGCTGTCGACGCGCGCCAACTCCTCAACGGCAATAATATAGGAAAGGTAATCGCTGTTTTGGCCCCCGTATTTTTCGGGGGCATGCATCCCAAACAGATTTAACTTTTTTAATGACTGGATTAATTTTTCAGGGAACTCTTCATTGGCTTCATAATCTCCAATGACCGGCTTAATTTTTTTTTCAGCGAAGTTTCGAACTTCTTCCCTGATGGTGTGATGTGCTTTTTTTAACAGTGCATTCATAAATAATGATTAAGATTCAAATTCCACTAATGTGTGATCGTCTTTTACTGTTTCCCCCCTGGTAACTTTTACCGTTTTAATATGTGCGTCCACCGGGCTTTTTATGGTTATCTCCGATTTCATCGATTCAATAACCAGGATATCCTGTCCTTCTTTCAGGGCTTCGCCGGGTTTTACAAAAATTTCCAGGACTTTCCCGTATAAACCGGCAACTACTTTTCCGGCTTTTTGGCCATTAACGGAGTGCCGGGTTTTTAGTTCATGTTTTACCTGATTTAACAGGTGGTTGCTTCGCATCATAACGGGAATGCTGTTTATTTGAACCGACACCCCGTTTTCGCTTTCATGAATGAAGGCGGTTATTTTTTTCTCATTGAGTTTAAATACCAGTTTTTGATTGGAAAAAGAGCAGGGAATCAGCGTTGATTCCTTGTTGTTCCGGAAAACAGAAAGGCCTGTTGACTGGTTCAGAACGGTCAATTCATGGATTTCCTCATTCAGTAACACCTGAAAAGCCTGATGAAGACGGTAGTACCCTTTTCGTTTCCATGGAGATTTTTCAGTTGAGGGACGGTAAAAGTGATGCAGTAAATAGGCGGCAAGAAAGGGGTCTGCTGTTGCCTGCTGCATTGGACTTTTTATGGATTGGAGAATTTCTCCTTTGTGATTTTCTACCCAACGTGTAAAAATGGTATTGGCACTGAATTCTTTCCGGGCAACCAGGCGGTGCAAAAATTGCTGATTTGTTTGAATTCCGGGAATAAAAAAGCCGGTAAGGGCCTTTTCGGCTTTTTGAATGGCCTCCTCGCGGTTTTTTCCCACTGTAATGATTTTTCCAAGCAGGGAATCATAGGAAGAAGAGATGGTAATTCCGGGTTGGATAAAGCTGTCCCAGCGGACTTTCCGGGGCAACTGGAGTTTTGAAATGATTCCAGGGGTGGGTCTGAAGTCGTGATCAGGGTCTTCGGCACAAATACGCAGTTCAATGGCATTTCCATGTGCCCTGATATTCTTTTGATCCAACACGAGTTTCTCTCCTGCCGCAATTCTTAATTGCCACTCAACAAGGTCGATTCCGGTGATGGACTCGGTTACCGGATGTTCAACCTGCAAGCGGGTATTCATTTCCAGGAAGTAAAAGTTCATCTCCTTATCAACCAGAAACTCTATTGTACCCGCTCCCCTGTACTCAATGGAGTGGCCAATTTTTAAAGCAGCCTGATAAAGTTTTTCTTTCACCGCATTTGGCAGGGCAGAAGCAGGAGCCTCTTCAATCATTTTTTGGTAATGTCGCTGAATACTGCATTCTCTTTCGAATAAATGGACCACCTTGCCTTTCCCATCTCCCATGATTTGGACTTCAATATGCCGAACTTCAGGGAGGTATTTTTCCACCAGTAACCCTTCGCTGTCAAAATACTGACGTGCTTTTCGCCGGGCCGTTTCTAATGCTTCCGCCAGTGTTCCCGGTTCATGAACAACCTCAATTCCTTTTCCGCCCCCTCCGCCCGAAGCTTTCACCAGAAGGGGAAAATCGAGACGGTTTTGCTGACTTAAAATTTCCTCAGGCGTTCCTGTCAGGGAGGGGATTACAGGTATTCCCAGCTCCCTGACCATTTTGTTGGCCTGGATTTTTTCTCCCATCAGCCGGATTTGTCCGGCTGTGGCTCCGATGAACCGAAGGCCTGCCTTTTCGGTTTTTTGGGCAAATGTTGCATTTTCAGACAAAAAACCATAACCCGGATGGATGGCTTCAGCGCCATGATTCAACGCAATTCCGATTATTTTGTCCTGATTCAGGTACGTATCCAGGAGAGTGTTCCCTTCCAGCAGAACTGCCTCATCTGCAAGGGATACGTGCATCGACGACGCATCATCGCCTGCATAAACCACAAGGGTTTTTATTCCCAGCTTTTTGGCCGTTTGTATGATGCGAACAGCGATTTCGCCCCGGTTGGCAATTAATATTTTTTTGAACATACTCATGGTTGCTGCTTTGATTTTTGGTTTGGCCATTGGGGTTTTCTTTTTTCGCGGAAGGCTGTAAGGCCTTCACGGCCTTCTGGTGATTGGATTAAGCGGGAAAGCAGGGCAGAGGTGTATGTACCATCTTTAAAACTTACTTCTCCATTTTCGATGCCCGTGATCAACTGTTTGCAATTGTTCAATGCTCCCGGCGGCGAATATTTCATCCGTTCAACGGTTTCATTTACTTTTTCCATGAGTTGACCGCTGGGGGCTGTCTCATCGGCCAGACCAATTGACATAGCTTCCAAACCATTGAATATTTCACCGGAGTACATGTATTTTTTCATCTGCTGAACCGAAAGGCGCCGGGCGATAAAAGGCATAATCGTCGCCGGGATAATACCCAGCCGGATTTCTCCGAAGGCGAAGGCCGTGGATTCTTCGGCAATGGTAAAATCACAGGCAGCAGTCAGTCCGATGGCTCCTCCGCGAACATTACCATGTACGCCGGCTATGGTTATCTTGGGCAGGAGATAGAGTTCCCTGAACAGGTTTGCCAGTTGCAGGTATTCCTTTTGGTTTTCTTCTTCGGTTTTTTCTAAAGAAGAGGCAAACCATTGAATGTCAGCGCCAGCACAAAACGATTTTCCTTTTCCTGAAAGAATGACAAAGGTTATCTCATCCATTCCGGAGATGACCTTCAACGCTTCGCGCAATTCGCGGATGAGATTTGGATTTAAGGCATTATGTACTTCTGGTCGGTTTAGTTGAAGGTAAGCGCGGTTACCCTTGACTTCCAATTCTATGTTTTTCCACTGTTTCATTTTAAATATCCATTGATGCGTTACATTCTGAAAACCCCGTAGGAAGCCTTTTCTGCGGGCCTGGCAATACTTAGCGCCAGGCTTATAACATCGCGCGTTTCAGCAGGATCGATAATGCCATCATCCCAAACACGTGATGAACTGTAATAAGCGGAACTTTCCGCCCCGATTTGCCGGGCCAGTCCGGTATCCCCGTTTTTTCCCACGGTCTGGAGGATGCTGGCGGCTTGTTCTCCTCCCATTACAGCGATTTTGGAATGAGGCCACATAAAAAGAAAATCGGGATCATAAGCCCTT
>CAYTDH010000335.1:0-5545 GCA_964436325.1 uncultured Tangfeifania sp. | reverse complement strand
GCAAGAGGTTGAAAGAATCGTTCAGAACAGACCGTGAATCTGGGCATCAATCTTATCGATAATGGAGCTTAAATCTTCGGGTTTTTCGGAAAAATCGAGGTTATCCACATCAATAATCAGCAATTTTCCCAAATTATATCCTGCAATCCATTTTTCATAGCGGTCGTTAAGTTGTTTGAGGTAATCGAGGCGGATAGAGTTTTCGTACTCTCTGCCGCGCTTTTGAATCTGGTTAACCAGGGTAGGAATGGAGCCCCGCAAATAAATCAATAAATCGGGTGGTTGAATCAGGCTAACCATCAGGTCAAACAACGACTTGTAATTTTTAAAATCGCGGGTACTCATGAGGCCCATACTGTGGAGATTGGGAGCAAAGATTTCAGCATCTTCATAGATGGTCCGGTCCTGAATAACGGTCTTTCCTGATTTCCGTATTTCAATAATCTGTTTAAAGCGGGAATTGAGGAAATAAATCTGAAGGTTAAACGACCAGCGTTGCATGTCGTTATAAAAGTCATTCAAATAGGGATTTTCATCCACATCTTCATAATGTGGAATCCATTTGTAATGCTTTCCAAGCGATGTGGCCAGGGTTGTTTTGCCCGCGCCAATATTTCCTGCTACAGCTATATGCATCGGTATGGTTGTTTAATGGACAAAGATAAACGTTTTATTTTTCTTCTATCATCTTTAAAAGTTCATCCAGGTATTTCCGGTCGTTGGCAAGCCTGGGGATTTTATTCTGACCGCCAATTTTACCACGTTTTTTCATCCACTGGTAGAAGGTCCCTTTAGGTGCCGGAACGAGATGGAGCCTTTCCAGGGTAAGGTCTTTGTACCGCTTGGCCTCGTAATCCGAGTTTAGCGACTGCAGCGATTCATCCAGGATGCGGGTGAATTCATCCATGTCGGGGGGTGTTTTATGAAATTCGATGATCCACTGATGGGCTCCTTTTTGGTTGTCGCCCATAAAAACGGGACCGGCTGTATATTCATTCAGGATGGCTCCGGTTTGTTTACAGGCTTCCTGAAGGGCATTTTCTGCATTATCGATAATTACTTCCTCGCCAAAAGCATTGATGAAATGTTTGGTCCGTCCGGTGATTTTTAACCGGTAGGGATTTTTACACGTGAATTTCACCGTATCGCCGATGATGTATCGCCACAGCCCGGCATTGGTGGAAATAACAAGGGCATAATTTTTTCCGGTTTCAACTTCTTCAAGCGGAATAACACTGGGATTGTCTTTCCCGAATTCATCCATGGGAATAAATTCATAATAAATTCCATAATCGAGCATCAGCAACATTTCATTGCTGCCGGGCTTATCCTGAATGGCGAAAAATCCCTCGGAGGCATTATACGTTTCCACATAATGCATTTCCTCTGAGGGGATGAGTTTTTTGAACTGTTCCCTGTAAGGTTCAAAATTAACCCCGCCATGGGTAAATACCTCCAGGTTGGGCCATACTTCCAGAATGTTTTTCTTTCCGGTTTTTTCGAGAATTCGCTTCAGCAAAACCAGGTACCATGATGGAACACCTGCCAGGGAAGTGACATTTTGGTCGAGCGAAGTGGCAATAATCTTCTCGATTTTTTCCTCAAACTCTTCGATAAGGGCAATTTCAGCCGGAGGGATACGAATAAAATCGGTCCAGAACGGCACATTTTCGATCAGAATCGCCGATAAATCGCCGTAATAGGAATTATTGCTGAAATTATTGATCTGATGGCTGCCTCCCAGTGTAAGGGTTTTTCCCCAAAGGACTTTGGTTTCGGGATGGTTGTTTATGTATATTGCGAAGACATCCTTTGGACCCCGCAGGTGGCAATCTTCGAGGGCGTCTTTGGTAACCGGAATAAATTTACTTTTATCGCTGGTGGTTCCCGACGATTTGGCAAACCATTTTACCTCTCCGGGCCAGAGAACATCTTTTTCCCCATTCCGAAGACGCTGGATGTAAGGCCGGATGTCGTCGTAGGTTTGAAGCGGAACCCCCTTCTGAAAATCAAGGACCGTTTTAATTTTACTGTATTGGTATTTTTCCCCCCAATGGGTGTTTTTAGCTTTGTTAATCAGGTTAAGCAAAGTTTCTTTTTGGATTTCAAAAGCGTGGTCGCGATAGAGAGCTATCTGGTAAATTCTTTTGAAATTAATCCATTTTATGACAGAATTTAAAAGTGGCATTTTTCTTTGTTCAAATAAGTTTCAAAGGTAGAAATATTTTATTTGTACCGGTTCATAAAAATAATTTCTACTTTTACGTTATCCAAAAATTTTAAGATTTAACGATGAATTATATTGACATTATTTTGGCGTTGCTGCTGTTTTTCTCCGCGATTAGCGGTTTTCGCAAAGGCCTCGTTACCGAACTGGCCTCGCTGGCAGCACTGATTCTGGGTATTTGGGGGGCCATTCAGTTTTCCGGAATAACCACGGAATTTCTTATCGAAAACTTCAATGCCGACTCAGAATACCTGAATATTATTTCTTTCATTATTACTTTTGTTGTTATTGTGATCCTGGTTCATATTGTAGGTAGTGCCGTTAATAAATTCATCGAAACGGCCATGCTGGGGTTTGTCAATAAGCTGGCAGGAATGGCTTTTGGAGTGGTACGGTCGCTGCTTATTCTGAGTATTATTCTACTGATTTTTAACCGGATTGATGAAGATGTTGAAATTCTTTCAAAGGAGACAAAAGAGGCCTCCCGAATGTATGAGCCTGTTCGGAATTTCGCACCTTCTCTTTTTCCTTTTATCGATATCTGGGACGAATCAACACGATCAAAAAAGAAGAGTGATGGCATTATTGAAAGAGTTGAAAAAGCGATTAAAGCTTAAATTTTTATCTTTGCGCAAATTTCTGCCTCTCGTCGGGCAGTTGGTTAAAAACTGATTTTGATGAATTTTGTTAAAGAGCTGAAATGGCGCGGGATGTTGCAAGATATAATGCCCGGCACCGAGGAGCAGTTGTCCGGAGAGATGACCGCCGCTTATGTTGGTATTGATCCCACTGCAGATTCCCTGCACATCGGGCATTTGGTGGGCGTAATGATGTTGAAACATTTCCAGTTGGCAGGTCATAAACCCATCGCCCTTATTGGCGGGGCCACAGGCATGATTGGCGATCCTTCGGGCAAATCGCAGGAACGGAATCTTTTGGATGAACCCACTCTGAGACACAACGAGCATTGCATCCGGGGACAATTGGAGAAGTTCCTCGATTTTAAAAGCGATAAGCCCAATACCGCAGTTTTGGTTAATAATTACGACTGGATGAAGGATTTCTCATTCCTCCGGTTTATCAGGGATGTGGGCAAACACATTACGGTTAATTATATGATGGCCAAAGACAGTGTGCGGAAGCGCCTGGGAGAGGATTCAAAATCGGGCATGTCTTTTACCGAATTCACCTACCAATTGGTGCAGGGGTACGATTTTTTGTATTTGCATCAGAACTACAACTGCAAGTTGCAAATGGGAGGATCGGACCAGTGGGGGAATATTACCACCGGCACGGAACTCATCCGGCGAAAGGAAGGGGGTGAAGCCTTTGCCATGACCTGTCCGCTCATTACCAAAGCCGACGGGACCAAATTTGGGAAAACAGAGTCGGGAAATGTTTGGCTGGACCCCGTAAGAACTTCTCCCTACAAATTTTACCAGTTCTGGCTCAATACTTCGGATGACGATGCTGTCCGTTATATTAAAATATTTACCCTGCTGCCCCAGGAAGAAATCGAAGCGCTTGTAGCGGAACACCTGGAAGCCCCTCATCGCCGTTTATTGCAAAAAAGGCTTGCCCAAGAGATTACCGTTATGGTACATTCAGAGGAGGATTATCAAATGGCCCTGGAAGCTTCCCAGATATTGTTCGGAAAAGGAACAGCCGGGCAGTTAAGGAAATTAAACGAAAGTACTTTTTTAGCCGTTTTTGAAGGGGTACCCCAGTTCAACGTTGCGAAAAGCGAAATTGAGCAGGGAATCAATGTGGTTGATTTACTGGCAGAAAAAACGGCTGTTTTCCCCTCCAGGGGAGAGTTGCGAAGAACCATCAAAGGGAATGGCCTCAGCATCAATAAAGAGAAAGTGACAGATGCTGCATTAACTGTGGGAAAAGATTTCCTTATCGGGGATAAATA
The DNA here is from genome assembly GCA_964436325.1 of uncultured Tangfeifania sp. Classification (GTDB taxonomy): domain Bacteria; phylum Bacteroidota; class Bacteroidia; order Bacteroidales; family Prolixibacteraceae; genus Tangfeifania. Next base: position 1,400 of record CAYTDH010000335.1, on the reverse strand, counting down.
TATTCTGGCGCAAAAAGGAAAGAAAAATTATTTCCTCATTGTTGCAGCCTGAATTCTCCAAATGCCGCAACCATGATACTAAAAATTATTTTTTTGCGTTCCATTTATGCGATCAAATTGATACCCGATTTATGAATAACTTTTTTGACAATCAGCGGATCCTTGAGTTGATCTGGCGCCGGAAGGTGCATTTTATTATTGTTGGAGTTGTGGCCATCGTTTTATCTGTGATTTTTTCCGGCCCGGTTTTTATCCAACCGAAGTTTAAATCTACAGCACGCATCTATCCTACCAATATTTGGGTTTTAAGTGAAGAATCGGAGACAGAGCAAATGCTTGAGATATTGAACTCCAAAGACATAAAACTCCGGATGTTCGATGCATTTGCTCTCGACGAGGTGTATCAAATCAGTCCGGATGACCCGCATTACATGACTTATATGTTGGATCTCTACAACACCAATGTCAAAACCAGTAAGACTAAATTTGAGACGGTTGAGATTGAGGTATTGGATCATGATCCGGTTCGTGCCAGCAACATGTGTGATTCGATTATCCATTTTTACAACCAGAAGGTCAGGGGGATGCATAAAGCCAAGGACCTGGAAATGGTAAAAATCTCCGAAAAAGGGCTCAAATCAACATATGCCGAGCTGGATATGCTGGTGGATAAGTTGAATAAACTGAGAGCAGATTATGGTATACTGGATTATGAGAGTCAGGTGGAAAGAGTAACTGAGGGTTATATGGAAGCACTGGCCGGAGGAAGGGCTTCTGCATCCTCCACCAGTGAAATTCAGGAGCTGTACGACAACCTGGCCCAAAAAGGTTCAGAGGCCGTTTATCTCGAGCGAAAGCATGATTTTTTGCTGAATGCCATTGATTCACTGAATACGCAATACGAATTTCATTTGATAGAATATGAAAAAGATATCACCTATTCTCACGTAGTGGAATACCCCATCCCTGCCGATAAAAAATCATATCCTGTACGTTGGCTCATTGTGGCATTCTCACTAGTCTCTGCGCTTTTTCTTGCTTTGTTGGTATTGCTGGTTTTAGACTACCGGAAAAACGAATAACCTTTGGTTCAGAATTTCAAGATAAAGATTGCCCTGTTTTACCTCGTTTCAATAAGTTTTATCTTGTTGAACCTTTATTTTGTTGTTCAGAAAGATTCGTTCATCATAAATGCCCTGCCGTTTCTGCTGGGCATATTCTTGCTGGCTGTTTTTTCGTTCGATAAGATTATTTATCTGGTCGTTTTCTTTTCTCCCTTGTCGGTTCCTCTGAGTGATTTGGTTCCTGGACTGAGTTTTGATATGTATTTACCCACCGAGCCCCTCCTTTTTGGATTGCTTTTGCTTTTCCTGCTGAAGGTTTTATTAGACCGGAAATTT
>CAYTDH010000334.1:5201-5546 GCA_964436325.1 uncultured Tangfeifania sp. | reverse complement strand
TTGGCTTGCCGGGCCAGGTGATAAAAACAGATGGAAATACCCATTTTGCCATGTAACAATCCGATGTTGCCGATAAAACTGGCGTTGAGCAGGAGCGTGTTACTAATTCTTTGGTCGGTTGAAATTGTGAGCTGCATCGTATTGGTTTGTTTATTTCGATTTAAAAATAAATTACATAGAGGAGAAAAAAAATAGTACTTTTGGATAGTTTTCTGATGCAGACATGCTTTTTACAGGACTAATCACGATTTTTAACCTTTTTGGGTGGTTTTAACGGTCATTTCTTGTGCATTTTTCCCTTAAATATTAACAAACCTGCTTATATTTAACGTTTTTTAACACATG
>CAYTDH010000334.1:0-5191 GCA_964436325.1 uncultured Tangfeifania sp. | reverse complement strand
ATGGGGGGGGGTATTTCTACCTTTCATCTCGAAAAATCCAATAAAAAGGGTTTAAATTCAGAAAAAATATAGGACTTTTGGGTAATCCGGATTTTAGTGAAATTCATATTTTCACTCAATCGCCTGAAAATATACTTCAGGAAATGTATTTACATCCTTCCCAATACATAAATTGTACATTAACCTCGTACACATGGAAGCTATTAAAAATGAACCAACTGAAAGTTGTGGCGGAGATTCAACTGCCTCAAATGATGATAATAATATACTTTTAAGACAAACTGGCTAATCTGTTGAAGTTCATTTTTTTCTTTTATCTCCCAGAGCGAGAAGTCATTGTGAGCGTGTATCAGGTTTTTCATGTTGTTAGTTTTGTTTTTTAGAATCAAAACTAATCCGAAGTTTTTTAAAAAAACATAGGAGAAAAAGACTATGGGTTATTATATTTGGTTATTAAATGCTAATCATACCTGAAATGAAAAATACCTTATCAAACTTTTTTGACCCGATTCAGCAAACCAAATATATCGGGAGTGAAAATTACCGGAAGGTTGCATATTATCTGGAAGCCTTACAGGCATTATCTAAACTTTACGACCTGAGTTTTTATATTGTTGACTATTATAAAAAATCATTTTACTATGTCTCACCCAATCCACTCTTTTTATCAGGGTATTCACAGGAAGAAGTTTTGAACCTGGGATTTGATTTTTACCCTTTGTGTGTGCCACTTGACGATTTGGAACTGCTGTATATTTTAAACGAAGCTGGTTTCGATTTCTTTTATAAACTGCCGGTTATCAGACGCGATAAAGCGATGATCTTTTATGATTTCAGGTTAAAACATAAAGACAACGGCAGTTTGATCATGATAAATCACAAACTAAGTCCGTTGGTTTTAACCGATGAAGGAAATATCTGGATGGCCATTTGCCTGGTGACTTTATCCGCAAGAATTGAATCGGGCGATGTTCATATCATAATGCGGGATGATAATACGAGGTATAATCTTAATCCTGAAGAAAAGAAATTCGAGCCTGCCAAATATAAAAAACTCACCGGCAGGGAAAAGGAAATTTTAAAATGTATTGCTATTGGAAACAACACATATTCTATTGCCGATAAGCTTGGAATAGCGGAATCAACGGTTAAAAACCACAAGACTAACATATTTAAAAAATTGAATGTCAACTCGTCTGCCGAAGCTGTGTTTTTTGCCATTAATCACAGTCTCATTTAACTAGAAAAGAACTTACTTGCAGCCAACAGTAAAAAAATGTTTATCCTTTTGGATCGGGTGAACGGGAACTGATTTTAGATAATACTATTAAATGTAAATGCAAAAAGGAAAACTGCACTTATAAAACACCTATTCCTTTACTTTCTCCCTGTATGCTCTGTACTTGTCTTTAATGCCTTTCGTTTAAACTCTTTTACATGTTCCTTTACGAGTCTTTCATAATTTTCAACCTCCTCACGGATAACAGAAATACTATCCCTGTTCCTGTCATAAGAAAAAATCGTTTCCAACCGGAGTAAATCCCGGGAGTTTGCTTTCCCTTCCATTTTGATATACCTGTATTTCAGGTCGTTGTCACTTAACCGGATATTCCTGTCAAGTTGCCAAATATTTCCACCCAGTGAAAATAAAATGAGTAAAGCCATTGTAATGATGGTACCAGCCGCTTTACTATTTCGAAAATCCACGGTGAAAATATGCTCCTTTCGAATAACTGCATTTGGTGGTGTTTTTAGTTGATCAATTTTTTCTTCGATTGGAATTATGGCGGCTTTCAATTCTTTGGATAATCCTCTGATATTGTCACTGATCTTATTCAAAGAGAAGGCAGAAATCTGTGCCATACTTTTTTGCAATTCTTTGATTTGCTCAGAAGAAAATTGTTTTGGCTTTAAATGGGTGCGTAATTCCTGCATTAATGCGGCAATTTCTTCGGTATCAAAGTTTGAATTTGGGTTAACCGAAGCTCCGTTTATACTCAACCGTTCTATTTTTTGTTTTAATTCTTCGAACAGGGCATAAACTGTTGAAGCATCCATTTTGCCTGTACCCATAAATTAATGATTTTAAGTGTTTATAATCTGCGCCATTTTTTCCGTCTTTTCCTTTTCCGCGCTTCCTGCCTTAAATATTCGGCATAATCTTCATCATAACCGGGTGACGGCTTAAGTAAATCAAACATTCCTCCCAACGAAGAGACAGTTGCTCCAACTGCAGAAGAAAATCGCCTGGTATCGTTCTGACTGTTCCGCGGTACCGGTTCACGTTGAATATGCACTGACTTTTCATTTTGCTGAAGCAGATAATTGATTTTGGAATAGCTAAATTCCCGGTCAATTTTGGAGCCGTTGAATTCATACCCGTTTTTACCAAACCTCACTCCCTGAATTTTTTCCGTATTGCCGTTTTTTCGCAATTCAGTGTTAATCCCCAGTTTTTGAAGTTTTAAATTCAGCTCCTGCCAGTTTCGGCATATGGGAATCGTCGATCGAAGCGCATGGTAAATCTCGTACCTGGTTTTATCCGGTTCTTTTAGACGGTGCACTTGAACATTTTCTTTCCCCGAAGCGATATACAGACCATATTTTTTCGTTAGTTCCATACAAACCTTTGTGTTACGCAACTTTTCATTTTTGTCAGAAATCCGGTTTCCGTTATTGTCAATCCGGTTTATCACCAGGTGAATGTGTGGATGGTTGGTATCATGGTGCCGGACAATGATATATTGTGTGTTTTTATATCCCATCCTTTCCATGTACCCATGTGCAATATCAATCATCAATTTGTCGGTTAACCGGCCTTTGTCCTGTGCTGAAAAATCCAGCGAGATATGTGCCACCGGTTTTGAGATTTTAGGTTTCAGTTTACTTTGGGTAATAAAACTTTGAATGACAGATGCTTTGTCTTTTAAACGTACGCCTTCTGCAAAAAGTAAACGGGCATTCTTTTTATCCATCACATAATTTATCGCTCCGCGAAAACCACGTCCCTGGACAATTTTAGCAATCATCTATAATACGTTGAATTATTTTATCCAGGCGTTCGCTCAAAACAATACAATTGCTGTGTACTTCCAAATATCCGGCAGCATTTGCTGTACGGGCAATCTGGTTCACATTGTTGGCCATACCGGAAAGTTGCCGAATGTATCTCACCAGTTCCGGGGTGAGCCGCTGTTTTACCACAGAAGAACAGATGCACTGACGAATAAATTCACTGCGGTTAATCCCTGCCAAACGTGCTTTGGCCTTCAGCGAATAGTATTCTTCTGTGGCCATTTTTACCGTTATTTTATAGGCTTTCTTTTCAGAAGGTTTTTTCGCTGGCCTGCCATTGATGTTTCTGTTTTTTATCGTTTTCATGTGAATTTCATTTTTAACATTATTGAGACCGTCGGGATGTTTCTTGCCTCGCAGAGCAAAGTTTTGGTCAGACCAAAACACAAACTTGCTCCGCAGAAAAAACTTTCGCTCATAACCTGAAACCCGGGCTTTTCGTTATATCCAAAACCTGCTTTTTATCACAGATGTAATCATTCAAATCTTTGTACCCGGAATAGCTTAAAGACATATTTTCAACAGAAAAACAAAACGATTTTATTTTCTGAAACGCCTTTCGTCCACTTTCATCGTTGTCAAAATAGCCGTAAATATTTTTGTGCCTTTTCAGAAAAGGCAGTGCCTTTTGTGCATTGGCAACTGAATTTAAGATAACCACATCGTACCTTGTTGGTTCTGTTTTTTGTAAGGCTAAAAAGGAAAGGAAATCCCAAAATCCTTCAAAAGCGAAACAGGTGCTATGACCGTTCATTATGGTTGTAATTTCTTTGGGCGGAATACAACCTTTAAAATTGTGTGGGCTACTCAATTCATATCCGCCTTTGTCATTTTCAAATCCAACCGAAAAATACATTCTGTTCCGGACCAGGTAATGAACTTCGCGGCAATATAAATTTGCAAGCGATAAATCAATCTTTCGCGCATTTATCCATTCAATTAGTCTGGGATGCGAAATCTCACGGATGTCATGGATAGTTGTTGTCGGTTTGTTGTTTGCCTTTTTATCCAAAATATTACTCCGGTGAAAAGAAAAAACACTCAAGGCAGTACCTAAAAAGTCGTTCTCCAATCGGGTTGCAGCTTCATAAAAAGTACAACTTTCCAATTTCATAACAAGGTCGATAATGGAGCCACCTTCGTTGGTGCCGAAATCGTACCAGATATTCTGGCGGTAATCCACCTTGAAACTTTCATTTTGGTCTTCACGAAACGGACAAAAGTACATCCCGTAATAACCGAAATCCTTTTTTGGAAGAATACCCTTATTTTTCAGGTATTCCCTGATACTTATTTGTTTTATGTCTGAAAGTGCCATACTTATTTCTTTTTTCATTGGGATAGTTTCTCAATTCATAACCCAGGTTTAGCGCAGTACCACTACAAAATCTTTGTGTACTAAATCATTTTTTTACGTCGGGCACTTCGGGCAAGGGCAAAACCTGCCTTTGTTGAATCATGTTTGGGTTTGGTCTGGTTTTCAGCCCAAAGCAATATTTCTTTCCGCGAAAAGACCAGTTTATTTCCATACGTTTTACAGGGAATTTTGCCGGTAGAAGTTAACTTGTAAATTTTTGCTTTTGATGTGGGGTAGCCATGTTCCTTTAACAACTCCAAAGTATCGTTCAGGGTCATGTTATCAATTAGCGGCTGGGTAGAAGCCTGTTTGGGCAAAACGCCGGAAACCGCCTCGCTTACAATAGCCCGCAATTCTTCGGGCGTTGTTACAATAATGTTTGACATAGTTCTCAATTTTATAATTACACTTAATGTTTAACTGAACTGGGTGTAAAATAAAGTTGAATACAATTGATAGTCAAACAGATAAATAGCTTTACACAAGCAAGACAAACAACGTCAACGGAAACAAAACGACGACATGTAAAATTTTTATTCTATGATTCTTATTTACTCAAAGAAGTCAAACTATACCAACCGGAGACAATGTAAAGCTGAAAACTTTTTTTACTTTTTTTACTTTTGATTTTGAAGTTGTTTCAGAATCAGGTCGGGAGGAAATACCTCAGTATTGGGTAAAACGGTTGATTGAACAGGAGTAATAAATCCGTCCCTTATCCATTTATCAAGGGTTGGCCGCGAAATTTTCATCATTTTG
>CAYTDH010000333.1:0-5563 GCA_964436325.1 uncultured Tangfeifania sp. | reverse complement strand
CTGTAATCGGGTCTGAAATGATGTTGGATGGTATTATCGGCATGGGTCACGGCAATTTCAAAAAAAGAGGAGTCGCCCGATAGTTCGGTAGCGTCAAACAACAGCTCGAGGTTCATCATGTTGTCGATAATCACAGGGCATTCCCAGCCCCGTTCTGCCTGCCATCCGCCGGTCACGTTCCACGACTGGATCACTCCGGCAACAGGCCTGAAACGGGTTGAAAGAGATTTTGCCGCCTGAACGATAACCTCTTCATAGGCCTCATTCCCCGTCAACCGCAGTCCATTTCCGTAGCTGCACCCGATCATAAATCCCACATCATGGTGGCTGGTGAGGTATTTCACGGTATCCAATGCTTCTGTGTATTTCTGCCCGAAATCTTTCCATTGCTCATCTCCCGTAAGTTCATACAAATACCACATACTTCCCGGAAAGAAACCGGAGGTCCAGGATTGTGGCCTCACATAACGGATCTCCCCGCCGATGAATGTCCGTGGATTGAGAATCTCTTCCGATTCCTCTATTCGCTGGGTTTGCAATGTATACTGTTCAGCAGCAAAAGCTGCATTTTCTTCCACAAATCCGGATTGCTCTTCATCCGGAACATGATTACAGGAAAGGGAAAAAAGGAAGATAACTCCTGAAAGCAGAGAAAAAAAGATCGTTTTCATGAGATTAATTATTTGTTTTTAGTTTATACAACAGCAGCCGGCTGGGTTCGGGCCATGGTTTCGGACGCGGCCGGTCGCGGTTCCGGTCGAGGGTTTCCCATTTCAGCAAATAGCGGGTTCCTTCCTCGGGTGATTGGCCCAAATCACCCCTGGTCCGCACTTCCAGGCCGGGAAAGTCACCTTCGGGTTCGAACCGTGTGTTAAAAGGCTTGGGCTTGAGCACTTTCCCGACATTTTCAAAGCGATCGTTCAAGAGAATGGTTCCATGTCCATATTTTACATGCCAATAGCCAAGTTCATAAAAACCATCGTCACGTTTCTGAAAATCTTTAAAGCGAAATTCGCTGTTAATGCTGCCATTTCCTGAAAACTCCCAACGGTAATCCCAGTCGGTAATCTGCTGGTAAACCCATTTCTTTCCCTTTATTTGGGCAATATAAAGCTGCAGGTTTCCTTCCGGCCCGTATTTATGGTAGGCAAACACCGGCTTGTTGTCTTCATCGAGCACCAACCGGGCAGCCAGGTTAATGATACCCCCTTTCACCGGGATGGGATCCACAATCAGCGATTTGTCTTCGATGGTTGCCGGCATTTCAATTCTACCACCAAAAGCATTGTACCAGTTTTTTAAATCGGGACTTTTCATGTAAGAAAGGTCATGATTGGTCGAACAATCGGGTGTATCGCGCCACACCCAGTAGACATGATACCATCCGTCTTTCATTACGGTGGGCTGGGTTTGATAGGCATTCATTAATCCCTTTCCATCGGTGAGGGGCGTATCCAGCAATCGGGACCACTCTTGAGTGGCACAATCATAAATGTTATAAATTTCATTGCCGTTGCCACTTCCCCCATCGCGGTAATGAAAGAGCAGTTCTTTCTCTTTGGTCATCATAAAATGGGGATAAGTACACCGCTTTTCATTTTCACCAACCATCTCCATATGCTGCACCAGGGTTGAAATATCGCGGGGTTTTGTGCTGCGGAAATAGGTTAGCGGATGGACATGCATATTTCCGGAAAGGTGGATGTACCCTTCTTTATCGATGCCGAGGGTAACGGAATTGTGGCTGTCCCATCCAAGCACCGTGCTGGTACCGCCATGTGTATCGCGGGATGTAGGGTTCATGACATGCAGTTGAAAATTCTCATCCTCCAGGTTTCGCTGCCCCACCACCATATGCCTGTCGGCATTATAATAGGCAATATACTGGCGGTTTTCATGGGTCAGCAGGCAAAATCCCACAGGATGCCCTGCCCAAACATTATCGATTTCGATGGTTTGAACGATGGTTTCAGTCTGGTCACTTTCATCAATGATTACAGGCTCTCCGGAAACCGCAGGAAAAGTCCCAAAAGTTAAAAAGAGAACGAGCAAATAAAGCAAAATAGTTTGTCTCATATTTTATTGATTTTGATATTCAGGAATAACCAACAAACTCCAGTGGTTTTTTAACCGGTCATAAAAGGTTTCTTCCCATAAATTCTGATATGCCTCACTTTCATAAATCCGGGCAGCTCTTCGCACGATAAGTCCGAGTGAATTTTCTGTGGATTCCCAGCCGGAAATCTGATCCCAGGGCCAGTCCTCTTCCCTTCCAATATATTGAATGAGAAAGTCGAGGGCTTTTTGCAGCGACCCCCCTTCAACATTTACGTAATCGAAAATATCGATTTCGAGCTTCAATCCTTTTTCGCCCACATTGAAAAAATTCCTGAGGTTCGCCACCGAATAACCAAAAGCTTTGGTGCGGATCAATTCGTGGGGTTGCCTGCCATCTCCTGCAACCATGGGATCGATTCTCCGGCGGGGCAACTCCCTGACTTTACGGGCAGCGAACTCATCATCGCCGATGAAGCAGGCAATTCCGGAGGATTGCACGTCGTAAGCCACAGAGTGGTTGTTTTTGTAGTCATCCTCTTTTTGTCCGTGTCCGCTTTCCACCAGCCAGCGGAAATATTTTTTAAACCAGGTACGAATTCCCTTTTCCTCCTGATCGGTCAGCACCCCCGATGTTTCAAGGAGGGCAATGGCATCGACCAGTTCATGGAAAGAGGTCGCATCGATTACTCCGATGAATCGGCCGGGTGTTCGACCCGGGATTGCCTGGGCATATTCCAGGTGTGGATTCATCAGGGTTTCTTCATCGAGGAACCATACCCGGAGCAACTCAGCAGCTTTTTGTGCATAGATCCCGTTTTCGGTAAAGAACCAGGCAAGGGTTAACGTCCTGACGCTATTGATCATACCTCCCAATTGAAGCCGGTCCAGGTTATTCCGTTCGGGATTAACTTCCCCGTCACGACGGATATAAGGCAGACCGTCGGGTTTTTCCGGGTCGGGCCACCAGTAAGGGCCCATGCTCATGTAGTCGTGTTTATTGCCGCTGGGGGGAATCAAGTCTTTAAACGTTACCGAATAAACACCTTCTTCAAGCGCTTCGTCCGCATCTTTTTTCAACTGGTTGAATGCCGGAAGAAATGCACTCTTACCATCTTTTAAATCTTCTTTTACTTCCTCCATCCATTTATAATTCCAGCCTCCCAGACGCGGAGGATCGGATGGTGTGTTGCAGCCAACGAGCAGAGCATTGGCTATAACGACAAATAAAAATAGTCTTAAATTCAAAAGGCGATCAAAAATTTTCATGTTCTTATTTTTTACGGTTTATTCCTTTTCTGATTGGAATTCTCCTTCATCGCAGATTCATTCCTCTCCCATATAATTTTCCCGGTAAAAATCAATTTTATTCTCCAGCCCCGGCAGTTCGTCGGCATATTGCTGGTCATCGATCACATTTTCATTTTCTGCAGGGTCCGTTTCATGGTCATACAATTCCCTGTCGAGCAACTCACCCGAGTGAAGGCGAACCCATTCGGTATACCTGAACTGGTCAGTCCGGAAAGAGAATCCCAGAATAGCCTCTTCCGGGTTGGTGCGCGAAGCCCGGTAAGAAGGCCAGACGGAATAAGCATGGTCTTTCACCAGGGCAGCGGGATCTTCCAATACCGGCACAAGGCTTTTGCCATGCAACTGACCGGGAATTTCCAAACCGCACAGGTCAGCGAGGGTGGGAAAGATATCCACAAATCCGGCAAAAGAGGAGGTTTTTACATTTTGCTGCATTCCGGGAGCCGAAATAATCATGGGCACCCGTGTATCCAGATCAAAATTGGTATGCTTGCACCACATGCCATGCTCTCCCAGCTTCCATCCGTGATCGCCCCAGAGGATAATCACGGTATTATCTGCCAATCCGCTGGCTTCAAGGGCCCCCATTATCTTTCCCACCTGGGCATCCACGTAGGAGACGCATGCATAATACCCGTGAATAAGGGTTTTCGCTGTTTCCTCCGTCAGCGGGGTATTCCCTTTTGGAATGTTGGTATAGTTGCGCAATTCGCCAAAATTATGCTTCCCGTATGCGGAGCCATTTTCAGGATAAAAAGGATTTTGGGCAGTAGCGATCGCTTCGCGGTCGTACAGATCCCAGTATTTTTGGGGTGCATTGAAAGGCAAATGGGGTTTGTGAAAACCGACTCCGAGAAAAAAAGGCTTTTCGGCATCTTTCAATTCCACCAGTTTTTGGGATACCCATTCCGCATAAAAGCCATCGCGATAGGCATTGTCTTCAACAGCCGCCATTTCCCAGGCCGGGCCCCGCCCTTCATCTGTCAAGCTGGCGATGGCTCCGGGTGTGACGTATCCCCTTCCCTGGGTATTATCTCCTTCCCAGGTCCGGGTATTCCGCCAGGTATCCCCAAATTGCTCCTCATGATCTTCGCGGTGGTGATAAAGCTTTCCGATCCCCAAAACGTCGTAACCGGCATTGCTGAATAACTGATTAATCGTTAAAACACCGGGCATTAAATCTTTGAGCGAACGGCAACTGTAAATCTGGCGGTAAGCTGCATGATACCCTGAAAAAAGACTTGCCCTTGAAGCCATACAGATGGCCTGTTGGCAATAGGCCCGCTCAAAAAGAACGCCCTGCTCCGCCAGCCGGTCGATATGAGGAGATGAGATATGCTCATTGCCATAGCAGTTCAATTCAGGACGGAGATCATCAATGGCGATGAACAATACATTGGGACGGGTTGGTTCCTCCTTTTTTCCCGTGCAGGATGGAAGAAGGACAGTCATTCCAATGATGGCCGTGCTTACCAGGATAATTTCCATGCCATTTTGAAAAAACCTGTTTCCGAGTAGTTTCCAGCTTTGTTTTTTTCTCATCTTTTCCCATTTTTTTTATCGTTTTCCGAAAGACGGCTGGTTACCAGCGGTCCCGGTTTTATCTTTTTATTGGTCATCCGGAATAAATCCTCCGGCGCTATTTTTATCATGAATCACATGCTGTTTCCCATCCACCAGGAAGGAAAGCATAAGATTTCCCGATTTGTCCTTTGTCATCTTTTAAAACAGGCTACCAAGCTTCGAGTTTTTGATTCAAAAATTCTGCTGTTTCCTCTGCTTCTTCGGGAACGAGCAACACCTCAAAAACATGCCGGGAATCTGCGGGCAGTTCGCATTCAAATCCCACGCGGATGGTCCCCGGGTTGGGCTCATCGTAATCGGTTGTGGGCTGGTTACTCCAGGTTTTCATTTTGAGACCGGCAGTTCCCCGGACCTTCAGAAACATCTTCTTTCCCTCACTGGTTAGAATGGCTCCGTCGTCAACCAATTCCACTCCGGCAGGTGTAGTTAAGTTCCAGCGCAAAAAAGTGGACCGGTTAAGGGTTTGGACCTCATCGCGGACAATAACATAGCTTTTATCTTTCAGGGCAACACCCCTTACGGCCTCTTTCAACTGGCCGTTATAAACGGAGGAGATATCGGAAACGGCAAACATAAAATCCTCCTCATCCGAAAACTTATCTATCCGGGCATA
>CAYTDH010000332.1:0-5565 GCA_964436325.1 uncultured Tangfeifania sp. | reverse complement strand
ACAGCCAGCTTGTCGCTTGCGAACGGGTCGAAGCCTTACCCCACCAGAAAGAAACTTATACCCTCTGGAAATATTTTTTACTACAAACTATTATTTAACAACTTAAATTTTTATCTTCAAATTTTTTTTACATTTCAGTGGTGTGTGCACATGCTGACACACTCAATGGCTATGATGTACATGCCTCCTAAACATTGATGCGACACATAGTCAGGACGCTATTTTCATTGCTGAAAAGCAAAAGCCAGAGGAGTAAGCAAATGAATGACAACTACTTAAAAAAAGAGCTCTATGAGTTAATCAAAACCGATGAAAGTATTTTTGATTTTATTCAGGAATCATCTTTAGACGGTTTGTGGTACCGGGATTTGGAAAACCCCGAAGAGCAATGGATGAACCCGAAATTCTGGACGGTTTTAGGTTATAATCCGAAAGAAATGCCGCATAAATCAACTGCCTGGCAAAACATAATAAACCAGGATGATTTAAAGGTTGCTAATGAAAACTTTACCAGGCATTGCGAAAATCCTGATCATCCTTACAACCAAATAGTCAGATATACGCATAAAAACGGTTCAACGGTATGGTTTCGTTGCCGGGGTATGGCGATCAGGGATGAAAGCGGAAAGCCAATAAGAATGTTAGGAGCGCATCACGATATTACAGACATTAAATCAACAGAAAAAGAGTTAATTAAAGCCAAAGAAAAAGCAGAAGAGAGTGAAAAAAAATACCGCTCCTATATCAAATATGCACCCGATGGAATATTTCTGACGAATGAAAAAGGAAACTACATTGAAGTAAATGATGCCGCTTGTCAGATAACCGGCTATTCAGAGGATGAATTACTAAAACGGAGCATTTTCGATCTACTTTTCGAGGAAGATATTGAATCAGGCTTGAAGCACTTCAGGAATGTGAGAGAAAATGGATCTGCCAGCCTTAGGAGTAGATTTACTACGAAAGATGGAGAAATGCGCTTCTGGAATGTTTCTGCAGTCAAACTTTCGGACACACGCTTTCTGGGGTTCGTGAAGGATATCACTGAGCTTAAGCAGACTGAGGAAGCACTGCAGGAGAAAGAAAAACAAAGTGCTTTTCTGGCTCAAACTGCATTCGAACTGGTTAAACTAAAATCTGTAAAGGAGATATATGCATACACCGTGCACAAGCTTTATGAATTATTTGAAGGCAATGCAATAGTTGCTTTAGTTGAATTTAATCAGCGGAAAAAACGCTGGAAAATGCAACACGCAGAAGGTGTTGGCAAAAAAGCGGGTGAACTTTCCAAACTTCTCGGTTTTGATATCAACCAAATGGAAGGCGATATCTCCACAAAATATTATGAACAGATCAGCAGCGGCAATTTAACAGCAATTGATTTTGATTTACCGGGCCTTTTCAACAACAAACTTTCCGTTACCGTCAACAGGGCTGTAAAAAAAATGTTGGCCGTTGAAAAAATTTATTGCATTTCATATAAACAGGTCGAGCAAATCATCGGCAATATCACGATTATTCCCAATAAAAAATCCAAACCCATCAATACACCGCTCATCGAAGCCTTCGTTCAGCAGGTCTCGAATCTGCTGAAAAAGCAGAAAGCAGACGAAGAAATCCGTAAAAAGGATATTCAGTTCAGAAAACTCTCTGCCCATCTTCCTGACTTAATATACCAGTTTACCCGCAGACCGGATGGATCGTATTTCGTACCTATCGCTTCAGAAGGGATAAAGAATATTTTTGGCTGCCAGCCGGAAGATGTTAAAGATAATTTTGATGCAATTGCACGAGTCCTGCATCCCGATGATGCCAGGCGAATAATCAATGACATTGAATACTCTGCTAAACACCTTACTTATTTCACCTGTGAATTTCGGGTGCTGATTCCCGGCAAACCTGTGCAATGGATTCTCTCCCGTTCCACACCGGAAAAATTACCGGATGGCAGCATTACCTGGTATGGTTTCAATGCAAATATTACCGAATACAAACAAATTGAAAAAGAGCTGAAGGAAAGCAAAAATTTATTTCAGCAAATCAGCCTTATTTCCAAAACCGGTGGATGGAATATTGATATGGTAACCGGTGATCACAATTGGACAGGCTTGACCCGGGAGATACACGAGGTTGGGCAAGATTTTGTTCCCAATATGGAAATGGCCACCAACTTTTACCAGGAGGGAGAAAGCAAGGAAAAGATAATTAAAGCCGTAAACCGTTGTATTGAAACAGGCGAATCCTTCGACACCGAGGCTCAGATAATTACAGGCAAAGGGAATAAACGTTGGGTCAGGTCAATAGGATCTGCTGAATTTCAGAATGGCAAATGCATTAAGTTAAGTGGCACCATTCAGGATATCACCAGGGGCAAACGAGCGGAAGAAGCATTGCAGATCAGTGAAAACAGATTCAAAAAGTTATCATCCTTTACTTTTGAAGGCATTATAATTCATAAAAATGCCATTGCTACTGATGCGAATCAAAGCACATTGAAATTGCTTGGCTACGAAAAAGAGGAAATTATAGGTGCAAATTTATTCGATTTTATTCATCCCGATTATCGTGCAATAGCCAAAAATAATGTCAAAAAACAGGTAGCAACCCCCTACCATATTGTTGCCGTAAAAAAAGATGGCTCTACTTTCGATGCCGAAATTGAAGCCAGGGATGTAACTTACAATGATGAACATTTCAGGGTGGTATGTGTCAGGGACATCTCCGAGCGAAAAAGAGCCGAGAAAATACGCCAGTTGCAGTACAATATTGCCCGTGCAACAATTACTAAAGGAAACCTGAATGAGCTGTTTGATTCCGTTAAAAATGAACTGAATACCATTATTGATGCAAAAAACTTTGTGGTTGCTTTCTATAATGAAGAAACCGGAATGTTGCATGCAAATGTGAATAAAGATGAAAAGGATAAAATTTCTTTATGGCCTGCCGAAAAATCACTCTCAGGGTTTGTTATCAGACAAAACCGCCCCGTGTTGTTGCGAAAAAATGAAATCCTGAAATTATATAAAAAAGGTACCATTGAATTAATCGGGACCACGGCGGAAGTATGGCTCGGTGTCCCGTTAATAATTGAAGGAAAAATTACAGGAGTTGTTGTGGTTCAAAACTACAACAATCCCGATGCTTATGACCAAGCGAGCATTGAAATCATGGAATTGGTGGCTAATGAACTAAGTTTGTTTATTGACAGGTATAACAGCAAAGAAATGGTTAATAAACTCTCCCGGGCAGTTGAACAAAGCGCGGTTTCAGTAATGATAACCAATAGGGAAGGCGCTATTGAGTTTGTGAATCCATTTTTTTCCGAATTAACAGGCTATAATATTGAAGAGGTAAAAGGCAAAACTCCCGGAATTTTAAAATCGGGCCATCAACCTACAGCATTTTACAAGGAGCTTTGGGATACCATTCTTTCGGGCAACGACTGGAAAGGAGAAATGTTGAATAAAAAGAAAAGCGGGAAATTTTACTGGGTTAAAGCGGTTATCTCGCCTGTTTTAAACCGCGAAGGAGCTATAACGAACTTTGTTGCCATAAAAGAGGACATTACCGGACGGAAAAATGCGGAAAAAGAACTACAAATCAAAAATCGCATTTCCAATATTTTTATTCATACCAAACATGAAGATTTTTATAAGGAGGTTTTAAACGCTTTCAGGGATTATTTTGGGACCGAATATGGGTATTTCGGTTATATAAATGAAGATGGTGACCTTGTAGCTGAATCGATGACAAAAGATGTTTTTAATGAATGTCAAATTGGAGACAAAAGTATTGTTTTCCCCAGAGACAATTGGGGTGGTTTATGGGGTGATGCCCTGAAAAGAAAAACGACTTTGTACCAGAACGGTAACATGCAATTTCCCGTGGGACATGTCCAGCTCCAAAACACTATTGCCGTGCCGCTTGTTATTAAGAAACAAGTAATCGGGCAAATCGCTCTTGCAAATAAACAAGGTAGTTTTAATGAGAATGATAAACAATCAATAAACAATTTATGTGATTACCTAACCCCTTTGCTCCATTCAAAATTTAAAGAAGACAAATACAAAAATGATTTACTGATAGCTAAAGAAAAGGCCCAGGAAAGCGATCGTTTGAAATCGGCATTTCTTGCCAACATGAGTCATGAAATCCGAACACCTATGAACGGCATAATTGGGTTTACCAACCTTCTTTTAGAACCCGATTTAAACAGCAAAGAAAAAGAAAGCTATATTCGAATCGTTCATCAAAGCGGACAACGAATGTTGAATACGGTAAATGATATTGTTGAAATCTCTAAAATTGAAGCCGGTTTGGTTAATGTAGCAGAAAAAGAAATCGATATAAATGAAAAGCTTGAAGAATTAACCCGGTTTTTCCAGCTCGAAGCCGAGAAAAAGGGGCTGAAACTAATTTTAGAAATGGTATTGCCTACTGAGAAAAAAAATATTCTAACCGATCCAAATAAATTGGAATCCATTTTGACCAACCTCATTAAAAATGCCATAAAATATACTGAATCAGGAACGATTAACCTGGGCTACAGGGAAAAAGGCACGGAGATTGAATTTTATGTAAAAGATACAGGAATTGGAATTCCGCCACATCGTCAGAAAGCTGTTTTTAACCGCTTTGAACAGGCAGATGTTGAAGACACAAGAGCTTTTGAAGGTTCCGGACTGGGATTAGCTATTTCCAAATCATATGTTAAAATGCTGGGGGGGGAAATTGGGTTGGAAAGTGAGGAAGGAAAAGGCTCAACCTTTTATTTTACTTTACCTGCTAAAAGAAATTTTGTTGGAAAATCAAATGCTGAAAAACAAATATCATTTCAAAGCGAAAAATCAAAATCCAAAATTAAGGGTCTAAAAATTCTTATTGCCGAAGACGATGTGACAACAATAAATTATCTTTCGTTAATTGTAAATGATTTTAGTACGGAGCTATTGGAAGCAAAAACAGGTAATGAAGCCATCAAACATTGCCAAAATAATAAGGACATCGATTTAGTTTTAATGGACATAAGAATGCCTGAATTGGATGGTTATGAAGCAACCCGCCGGATTAGAGAGTTTAATAAAGAAGTGGTAATCATTGCACAAACAGCTCATGCCATTCCAGGAGACAGGGAGAAAGCCATTGAGGCAGGTTGTAACGATTATATTGCCAAGCCGGTTAAGAAGGAAGCTTTGCTTGAGAAAATTCAGCACAATTTAAAACTTACAAATTAATTATTTTTGGAATGAATAAGAAACAGGCCACCATTATAGCCCTTTTAGGCTTATTTATGGTAGTTATTTCATTTACATGGAATTACCATCTAATAATTTCGCATAACAAGGAGATGGCACTAAATAAATCACGTGCATTTTTCGAACAAATTCTTGTAACCCGATCATGGAATGCTTCGCACGGGTCCCAATTACCGTGAGCATGAAGGAAAATTATTACAGCAGGAATTCCAAAGCCAAATCAAAGATTAAGGCGGACAGCAACTAGGGGCGAAATTTTGTACCGATGGTTGTTTCAGCAGCGTCAGGATTAATTTTCTGGCGCTGTTTT
>CAYTDH010000331.1:0-5571 GCA_964436325.1 uncultured Tangfeifania sp. | reverse complement strand
ACGCCCGCGACCGGTTCCAAAAACCCTACCCCTTTGAACCGGATATCGCCATCGACATCACGGATGTATATGATCAGAAAATATATGGAATGGCAGCCCACGAATCGCAATTTTTTGAGTGGCTGCCCTGGACTGCCGGGAAACTGGCAGAAGTACCGGAAGACGAAGATTTACGCCTGAAATGGCTCGCTGGATTGCGAAAACCTCAAATTTCTGACCGGGTGAAGAAATCACTTATTAAATGGTATGGAACGGAAAAGGCAGCCCGGGTCAAAGTTGCCGAAGCATTCGAAATCTGTGAGTTTGGGAGTCAGCCAACAGAAGAGAGGATCCGCCAATTATTCCCAATGCTAAAACACTAAAACGACCTTTTGGTTGAAGATAGGAAATTTTGTCATTGACTTCACGCCCAATTTTTAGTACCTTTAATAAGAAACAAAAAAAGTGAAGTCATGGAAAAGTATTATTATCTGGTCATTACCCCCGAATCCTTCATTGCTTCTCACCTGGAACCTGAGCATTTCGGACATTACCTTTCGGTAGGGACCAAAAAACGGTCGCGTGGGCAAAATATCTTTTTTGAACTTGACCCAGAAAAGATGGAGGACCTCCCAAATGAATACATCAACGGGAAACTGGTCCCCTATTCAAGCGGCGAGCCAAAAAGGTCTGTCTATTTCGGGATCTACAGGGTCCTGGAGCGAACTCCGCTCAAAGCCCTTAAAAAACTGTACCTGGTTACGGATGACGGGAAAGTCCTCGGCCTTGAATCATCAGGGTTTGAGGCCAATGAAAAAGATGAAATCCACCTGTACCAGCAATTCAACCCTTCAACAACCCGCGTCGCCAGCAAATTGATGCCCGGCGAATTTATCGAGTTTCTGACGGACACAGATAAACCTGTCTCCACCCCGAAACTTTTTTTCACCGAGCTTTTGCTCAATGAACTGGCCAACGATCCAACTGCCCCCCTCCATAACCTTCCGTATCCAAATCCAGACCATCTGCGCGATTGCCTGATCAAACTGAACCAAACAAAAGGCAAACTCACCAAAACGGTTTTGAGATTCATGAAAGGAGAGCTCTCTTACCGCACCATCAAAAATGGTTTTTTCATCGGCGAACAAAAACATTTCCTGTTTTATCCGTTCCCATCAGTTGAAGAACTCGAATCAAAACATTTTAGTTGGTGGCGATCCGCCCTGACCCAACATTTTTAATGAAAACCGGCTTTCCTGTTTCCTCCGGGGAGCCGGACTTTCCCAAGTCCGGCACAGACGAACAAAAGAATTCTAAACCCTCAAATGAAAACCGGACTTTCCCGGGTCTGGCGAAAAAAATTGTTGGGGGACCGGTGCAAACCTCAACTTATTGCTTTAATGCCGCTTTGGAAAAGATGTACTCCGGAATATCCTGATTGAATTGAATACGGGTCATTTTAAATACTGTTCCTTTCCCCTGCTTTAGCTCATCCTTGTAAACAACACGTGTGGGAAACCACCGGCCCTCAATTTTTTCCACGTCGCCCAGGGTAGAGCGTTTGAGAAGCTGACCGCTTTTTGCATAGAGCTCCTCTTTCAAAGGAATAAAACGCTCAGTGTCAATCCAAATCTTGCAGCTGGCATAGGCCACATCATCCACCTTGGCCGTCAGTTCCATCATCCAGGTCTTCCTGCCGTCAATAACTTCTTCCCCAATCACCTCAGCATTATAGATGTCAGTCAGTTTCCGGTCTTCCATCATGTCTTCATAGGAAAGATCGGAGCCCATCACAGACTGCCGGAGCATGTGTCCCGATATCTGAATGGTCCGGTCGGTTGAGGGGGAATAAATCCAAAGTTGATCTTCAAGCTTCAACATTTTAGTGCCTTCTTCCCGTGCAGGTGAAAGGTATTCTGTAAACGATTTTTTATCGCCAACGGAATAGGTCACTGAGGTCAGGGTGCGACTGTTCCTCCTGCCATGAATGGTCATGGAGGACTCAAAAACCCGGTTTTCCGACGACATGTTATTATCCACTTTTTTCAAAATTTCATTGGCGTTGTGCTGACCTGCTGCAATCGATGTAATGCATAAAAATGCAGCAATGAGTCGTGTTTTCATATTTTCTGATTTTTGGATTTTATCTTTCTTTTTTTTTAAGGAGACGCACGGTCATGCGTCTCTACTTTTACTGTTTACTTTTCCTCAAACATCCAGCTCCTTAAACAATTGGGCGGTTTTCCGCTTGTAAATCCCGATACCTGCCAGTGCCGTTCCGATTACCGTGGAAATCACCCCCGGAATGAAACCGATATAAAAATCAACCGGTGTAATTCTTGCCCTTATTTCATTGGGCAACATCACAGAGGCCCCTTTCATCATCGAACTGATATCGATTCCGTAGGTTTGAATCAGCCAGGCAAAAAAGAGCCCAAAAGCGGTACCAACAACCGAACCCATTATCCCAATCATCACCGATTCGGCAAGCATTGAAAAATAGACGTGGTCCTTCTCTTCACCGATGGCCAGCCGTAATCCCACTTCGCCATAGCGCCGCAATGCTCCCAGCAATCCTGCATTCCATAAAACCAGCGACATGGCCAGCATGAATACCAGGGTCACAATCAGCGATAAACTTTTGGACATATCCACGTATAAAGCCATGTTGTCCTGATCGCGTAAAGACACCATTACCGGGGAAAATTCATTGGATTCATCGAGGAATTGCGAGTTAAATGCAGCAACCACATCATCCGCCTTTTGCTGGTTGTAAAAGCCGGTCTTAAAGAACCCGGTTAATTCTCCTGCCGCATTTTGCATATCAAGGGCAGTTCGCACATCCTGAATATCAGCAATCAGGGTTCCCCGGTCGAGTGCCGCCGATCCAAATCTGACCGTGCCGGCAACGGTGAAATTATACATGCTCATGGCACCGTTCATCGTGGAACCGATAAAAGTAACTTCATCGTCCGGATTGACTTTCAATTTTTGTGAAAATTCTTCACTTAGCAATACCTCCCCCGGGCGGGCAGGCAATTGCCCCCGGACCTTTGATTCTGAAAGGTTCAGGCGCTCAATTTCTTGACTTCCAGGAGACAACAAATCAATCCCCATTCCCATGAAAGGTCCCTGTTCCCGGGTTTCCCCTTTCTCGTCAGGTGCGTCGAGCAACCCGCCGAACTTTATCCGGGCTGACCAATTCATCTGAGGAAACTTCTTATCAAGGGTGTCCATCAGTTCATCCGTTCCCAGAAGGGCCAGGTCATTGGGCATTTGATGAATATTATTGGCATAAGCCTGGCTCATGACCTTGACGTGCCCCGTGCTGAACCGCGCATTCATTTCAATGGTATCGCCCATAATTCCCGTAACGTAGGCATGCATCAATACCGAGAGCATGACTCCCGTAGCGACCACCAGAACCGGCAGCTTACTCCGGCTTCTGTCGCGAATTAATCCTTTGAATAAAAAACGTATCATTGTATTTTCCCTCTTAATGCTTCTGTTGGATTCATTTTAGCAATTTTTTTCGATGGCCAGTAACTCACAATGGTTGTTGTTATGGTCACAATCAGAATGGTGGAAACAATCAGCCCCAATGAAAAAACGGGATAAAGCGTTTGGGACATCGCCATTCCAAAATCACTGGCTTCTACAGGCAAGGTCCATCCGCTCCGGCTCTGCCAGTATAAAAACGGAATCCCATAAATGGCAGCCACACCTGCTGCCAAAACAGCATTCATGGCCCCCTCCGTTGTAAATAATCCCACCACTTCCCGTCGGGTATATCCCAGTGCTATGTAGGTGCCAATCTCTTTTTGGCGCCGGAATATGGAAAGAACCTGGGTGTCGAAAATAGCCAGCATAGCCAGCAACAATAAAATGATATAGAAAACAGACTGGCCAATAGTCTTGGTTTTTATCATCTGGTCAATTTCAGCCGTCAGGTCTTTCTCCGTTTTTAGTTTCCAGATTTGCAATTCCGGCCACTCACCCTCCTGATTTTTAAAGGTCAGGATGGTTGCTTCACCTGGCAACACCAACATGCGTTGTAATTCATCCAGCGAAATCCAAATCTGCCCGTTATCGACAGATGGAACATTGGTTGCAAAAACAGCAGCAACCATGATTTCCGTGGCATCAAACGTGCCGTTGGCATCGCGCCATTGCATGTTGACATAATCCCCCACTTCCAGACCGCTGGTCCGTGCCATGGAGGCTCCAATAATGACAGGAAGGGCATTCACCATCGTATCCAGTTTAGCAGTGGGTAATGCAAGAACATTCTGACCTGTTTTGATTCCCTTTACCAAAATGGACTGCATCCGGCCCTCAGGGTAAATGGTTCCCTGAGCAATGAGAACAGGGACAATTGTCCCTTTTTCAACTTCGTTCTGCACTTTTTTGGGTATAGGGGCATGACTCTCATTCAGGGTGAACGGATCATACGGATCATAATTCTCCTGCCAGTATTGCCCGGCCCCAATCTCCCAGTTCCGCATGTCTGTTTTCGCCTGCTGATCCCAACCTGCCATGATTCCTTTCATCCAGATGATCACCACAAACGAAAACGACAGCACAATCACATTGAGCCAGGTGCGCAAGCCCGCCCCAATGAGATTTCTGTATGCTAATTTTATTGCCAGTTTCATGTCACTTTTTTTTGAATTCTTAAACATTGAAAAAGAAATATCCAGGTAGAGACACTCGGCTGTGCCTCTCTACCTGCAAACCTGATTAAATGACAACCTTTTTTTCAAGTTCGCTAACCATTTCATCTCTATCCACCCTCCCGTCCAAAAGATAAATTTTCCGACGGAGGTACCGGATTACTTTTTCATCATGGGTGGCAAACAAGAATGTGGTTTTCAGTTCCTCGTTCAGCTTCACCATGGTTTGCAAAATGTGATGCGAATTGGCAGCATCGAGATTCGCCGTTGGTTCATCGGCAAGAACCAGGGAAGGTTTCTTTACCATGGCCCTTGCAATGGCAACCCTTTGGCACTCCCCGCCCGACATTTGAGGCGGCTTTGACTTTACTTTTTCTGTCAGCCCCACCCAATCAAGGGCATCCATCACCATTTTCTTCCGTTGAACAGTGGAGTAATTTAAAAGCAACAGCGGAAATTCTACATTCTCAAAAACCGTGTGCACCGCCAGCAAATTATAGGTTTGAAAAATAAACCCCAGATTTTGCTTCCGGAGTTTTGCCGCCTGTTTGGCGGTTAATTGCCCCACGCGGTTGCCCAGAACGATGGCTTCGCCTGAAGTCGGGGCATCCAGCGAGCCTAAAATATTGAGAAGTGTTGTTTTGCCCGAACCACTCGGCCCGATCAGCCCGGCAAACTCCCCCTCACCAATAGAGAGGTTAATCCCCTTCAATGCTGAAAACTGTGTTTTCCCGTTGGGAAATGTTTTGGTGAGGTTTTCAATCTGAATCAACGAATTGTTTTCCATTTTCCTAAATCATGAATGAATTGTTTCTTCTATCTGTTATATTTTTATTTCAATGGTTGAATACAATCATTACCTGTACGCCACTTCCTGCAAAAATGTTCTCTCCGGTCGCCTGTGTGGGAATGCTGTAAT
>CAYTDH010000330.1:0-5580 GCA_964436325.1 uncultured Tangfeifania sp. | reverse complement strand
AGATGAAAAAAAATTGAGAGAAGTCGAAAGGTAAGTAATGAAAACCGGGAATGCTGGCACATCCCCGGTCATATAACTACTTACCATCGGCGAATGGTAAATAAATTGTTATACTAAATCATTGTAAAATTATGAAGAAAATCCGAATTATGGGGAGGAAGAACCCTCCTTTTTGGAACAAATGTTTTCGACTTATGAAATTGACATTTCTGTTCTTGATGATTGGACTGGTGCAGGTTTCTGCGAGTGTTTACAGCCAGACCACAAAACTCACGCTGGATATGAAAAGCGCCAGGGTGGGTAAAGTGTTGGAAGCCATTGAGGAGCAATCCGAATTTAGCTTTGCTTACAGCACAGAGTTCATCGATGTAAACCGGAAAGTTTCAGTGGAACTTTTTGAAAAAACCATTGAAGAGTCGCTTAATGTTATTTTTGCGGGTACAGGCGTTGAATATGCCATTCACGATCGCCATATCATGCTTTACCCGTCAGACATGGACTCCGAAGAAGCACCTGCTGAACTAAAAGGATTTGTGGATGGCCGCCAGCAGACGGTTTCAGGTATGGTAACCGATTACAGCGGGCAGCCCCTTCCGGGCGTAACTGTTATTGTTAAGGGAACCACCCAGGGAACGGTAACCGATGCCCAGGGAAGGTATTCCCTCTCGTTAACCGAAGATGCCCGGGTGTTGCAGTTTTCATTTGTGGGCATGAAAACCCGCGAAGTGGAAATCGGAAACCAGACAACCATTGATGTCACCATGGAGGAAGAAACCATCGGAATTGACGAAGTGGTGGCCATCGGATATGGTACCCAGCGAAAATCGGATGTAACCGGGTCAGTGGGTGTTGTTAATGCAGAAGATATCCTGGAACGCCCGGCATTCAACGCCCTCCAGGGCATGAAAGGGAAAGTGGCCGGGGTAAATATCTTTTCCAATTCAGGGTCACCTACCGGAAGCACCCGGGTAATGATCCGCGGAATGAACTCCATCGAAACATCTTCCAGTCCGCTGTATGTCGTGGATGGCGTGGTCATGGAAAATTTCGATTTGGTAAACCCCAACGACATTGAGCGGATAGAAGTGCTGAAAGATGCTTCTTCCGCTGCTATTTATGGTGCACGGGGTGCCAATGGCGTCATCCTGGTGACGACAAAAAGAGGCGCTAAAGACGGTGAAGTCATTGTTGGTTACGATGGCTACGTGAGCGTTGGGCATATCCGCAAAAAAATGGACCTGCTGAATGCTGAAGAATGGCTTGAAGTGATTAAAAGAGGGTACGAAAATGCCCCCAAGTACCGGGATTATGAACCGGGAAATGAGCCGACAATTGAATTTACAGATCCGAATCTGTTTGATTCAAACGGGAATCCGCTTTACGACACCGACTGGCAGGAAGAAGCTACCCGTACCGCTGTTTCCAACAACCACCAGTTGAGCATCCAGCAGGGAAATCAAAGGTCTTCGGTAGGGGCATTCCTTAACTATACCGACAACCAGGGAATTATGCTGAACTCCTGGATGAAGCGTGTTAACGCAAAAATTGCATACGACGCACAACCCAAGGAATGGCTCGATTTTGGTATCAACATGTTGCTCAACAAAACCTGGGAAAATGAAGTGGAAGAAGGTGGAGGTCACCAAATGCCACGTCGCTCCATGATTGAGATGATTCCCATTATGCCGGTGAAATTCCCCGATGGAAGCTGGAGCAGCAGTTCAAGCACCGATAACTTTGGTCTTGAAGGAATGGCCAACCCGGTTCACGTTTTAACAACCCAGGAAAGACTGCGAAACCGCTCCCAGTTTTTTGGAAATACCTTCCTCAATTTCCATATCCTTCCCGGGCTTGAACTCAAAACCCAATTCGGGATTGACAACCAAATATCCCAAAGCAGGGAATACAGCCCGAAAGACCTGCTGAACATATCCTATCCCAATGCATGGGCCAATGTAAACGATTATGAAACCATGTACTGGCAGGAAGAAACATTTTTAACTTACAACAAAACCACCGGTGATCACCGGATTAACTCGGTACTTGGTCTCAGTTGGCAGGAGAGGATTTACCGCCAGAACACCATGAACACCTCAGGGTTTTCAGATGATTTCTTTAAATACAACAACATGGGAGCTGCCAGCGACCCCAGTGCGCCGGGTTCTTATTACGAAAGCTGGGCAATGAACTCCTATTTTGCCCGCGCAAGTTATACGTATAAAGACAAATACCTCGCAACCGTAACGGCAAGAGCCGACGGATCATCACGCTTCGGAAAAAACAACAAATATGGTTTCTTCCCCTCTGCCGGTTTGGGGTGGGTCGTTTCCAACGAGGACTTCATGAGCTCATCAGGGCTTGTCGATTTCCTGAAACTCCGTGCCAGCTATGGTGTGACCGGAAGTACCGAACTCGGAACCTACCGTTCTCTGGCAACCATTTCCGGAGGTACCGTATTGCTGAACGGACAGCGTGAAAACTACAACGTAGTTACCCGTCTGCCCAACCCTGACCTCGGATGGGAAAAAACTTCCCAAACCGATATCGGTATTAACCTTACCATGCTCGACCAGCGGGTATCGCTCGAAATGGATTATTATTACAAACTAACCAGCGATCTGTTGCTGGGACGCCCCGTGCCTCACTCCACAGGATTTAGCTCTGTGACAGACAACATCGGTTCTGTCTCGAACCAGGGGATCGATTTTCTCTTAACTACGCAAAATATCAAGAGAAATGACTTCCAGTGGAATTCAAACCTGAACCTGAACTACAATAAAAACCGCATTGAAGCGCTGGGAGAAAATGACGAGGATATTTTCCCGGGGCCCTGGTGGGTTTCCGGAAGCCAGACCATCCTTCGCGTTGGAGAATCACTCGGCTCGTTCTGGGGTTACCGCCGTCTGGGTACCTGGAATACCGATGAAGCGGAAGAAGCTGCTGCCGTGGGAGATGTTCCCGGTGTGGCCAAACGTTCCGAAGAAAGGGAAATCATTGGTAAGGGATTGCCGGATCTGACCGGAAGCTTTATCAACCGCTTCAATTATAAAAATTTCGACCTGTTGGTAGACCTGCAGTTCACCCTTGGTATTGAAGTGATGCAACAATTCTTCCACTCAACAGAAGACCGTACCGGTTATGCCAACGGGCTTTCAACTATCTTATATGATGGTTGGACAGAAGAAAACCAAAATACCATGGTTCAGCAAATCAGAAATGCACCCCTGAATGGTCAGAATTCAGAGGTAGACGACCACTGGGTGGTGGATGGTTCTTACCTGAGAGGAAACCTCATTTCACTGGGATACAACTTCGGCCAGGAATTCTTGGGAAATACCGGATTGAAATCAGCCAGAGTCTTTGCCAGTGTGGATAACCTTTTTGTTCTTCATTCCGATGATTTCAAAGGATACGATCCAGAAGCAACTTCCTGGGGTGGAAACCAATGGGGACAGAATATCTTCTTCTTTCAGTATCCAAAACCAACCACCGTTACATTTGGTGTGAATGTTAAATTTTAATCTAACGTTTAAACAGTAAAACAATGAAAAAATTACTAATATTAATTTTAGCTATTGGGGCTTTGGTATCTTGCGATGACTTCCTGGCCGAAGAACCCAGGAGTGAGATGAGTGTGGACCAGTTTTTCAGTTACCCGTCGCACGCCTACAATGCCGTAAACATTCTCTACAGAACAGGAGCTCCTACATTCTACAGCACCGGCGTTTACAGCGGAAGCAGGGCCATGCTGGGCGGATATATGAGCGGGTTATTCGATAACCCTTACAAAGGACAGGAAGTGCACGTGCAGCACAGCCAGAATTTAACCCTGAACGGCGATAACCTTGCCGGTTATTTCGATGGTGCATGGGATGCCTGCTATCTGGCCATTTCACGAGCCAATCTTGCCATTAGCAATATCCCCGAAACACCTGACCTCACCGACAGCGAAATCAAGCAACTTCAGGCCGAAGCCAGGTTTTTCAGGGCATTTAATTATTACTACCTCGTGAAAACCTTTGGTGATGTCCCCCTTATTCTGGAAGCTTATTCTTCTCTGGATGATCTATACGTAGAACGAACTCCTGCCTCCCAGGTATATACGCAGATTGTGGAAGATTTGAAATTTGCCGTTGAAGAGGGCGGACTCGAAAACGTTCCCATGCCTCAGAATGAATTTCGTGTATCACAGGCTTCTGCAGCTACTTTGCTGGCCGATGTTTACCTCAATATGAGTGGATATCCGGTCCAGGACAACAAATATGCTGAAGCCGCTACTGCAGCCAGAAGCGTCATAAACAGCGGAAACTTCTCTCTGATTCAGCATGGAGCCACGGAAAGTGAAAGCGCTTACAATGTAATGCGTACTTCCGACAACGAAGACGAATACATCTATTCCGTTGAATACGATGCCAGCATTTCCGGAAATTACTGGCAGCCGGCAATAAGTTATCCCAACAGTGCTACAGCTTGGGGAATATTCAAATATTCCATCACCAATAATGCTTACAAACCAATGCCAGAGCTGTTGTGGATTTATGATGATGAGAAAGACCTGCGGATCCAGGAGAAACAGTTCTTCCATTCAAACCATACCTATATGGACGACGGGGAAGAAGTGACTCAGACTTTTGAAACTGCACCCTACCTGTGGCACAACGATGAAGCACTCTTTGAGACGGGTAAAAACAGCAAAGACATGATGGTATACCGCTATGCTGAAGTACTGTTGATTGCTGCTGAAGCCATTGCTCAATCAGAAGGAGTTACCAATGAAGCTATTGGTTACCTGGCCGATGTAAGGAGCAGGGCCTATTGGCAAACCAATCGCAGTGAAATTGTTGCAGAACTTACCGGATTGTCAGCAGATGAGTTTATCCGCGAAGTATGGAAGGAAAGGCTGCGTGAGCTTTCGCTGGAATACCGCCTCTGGGCTGATGTTCAGCGGACAAGGCTTTTCCCGGTAACGTCCGAATCAGACAAGGGAGCCATCACTTTCGAAAATGTAGTTGGCCATCAAACAGTTTGGAATAAAACATTTGAAGAAAGCCATCTGCTGTTCCCTATTTCTGAAAATGAAAGACAACGGAATCCCAACCTGACCCAAAATCCGGGTTATTAAAGTGAACATTATTCCAATAACCGCCTCCTTATTACGGAGGCAGTTATTGGATATCCCAACCTTGGGTTAATTCCTGATAAAGGGAACTTCAACCAACAGACTTTTAATAAACCTTTTGCATCTTTATGAGCATCTCCCGTTTTTTCGGGAGATGTTTTTTTTTAGCCTCCCCAATGGCACAGCCCATCATTCGTAATTCGTAATGAAAAGGGTGACCTCTGAAAAATGTCGGACTTGGGAAAGTCCGACTCCCGCATCTAAACAACGACAATAAAAAGACAACAACAATCTGCCGGCAGGCAAAAAGGTAACCTCCTCTCTCCTCACCAGCAACATGTTCAACTCCCGGAAAAAGGCAACTCCTCCTCTGCGTCTCCGCGCCTTTGCGAGTCCCTATCCAAAATTTTTGGGCATAATGAGAATAATGACAATGGCAGTAACTGTCATTTCGATCCGCC
>CAYTDH010000329.1:0-5585 GCA_964436325.1 uncultured Tangfeifania sp. | reverse complement strand
TTATAGAGATGATGAATCAGGTATAGCAAAAGTATCTTTATATAATGATACTAAAGCAGAATACGTAGAACAGGATCAATTAGTTGATCTATATATAGCAAGTAAAGATGCTACTAATGGTGAATATGAATCTTTTATTTATTGGATTAAACTACCGTATCCAGATGATTCATATACATTTACAGTAGAACATAGTGGGTATCATAACACATCCGCTGGTGGATCATATGATATTACTCATAATGGTTTTATATATATAGAAGAATTGAGTGATGGTGAGGTAGAAGCAAAGATTTATTCATGGGATGAAAATAATTCTGCTTCTATATATCAAGATACATTATCTGTGGGTGATAAGATAGATTTATCTCGTACAAAATCTTTCAGTGGAGATGATTCAGAAGATACATTTCTATTAGACGATACTAATTATCATGCCAGTGAGTTTTTACAATGGTCAGATGATGGTGGTGCTAACTGGTTCTATCCTGATGATGTGTTGATTACATGGGGTTCTAATTCTCCTGATTATGATGATGAGATTATAGATGATGATGGTCATTTTGGAATTAAATTTTTAACACCCCCTGAGACTGGAACAGATAATGTAAAAATTAAATGGCTACCAATAAGAAATAAATGTTATGTAGAATCACAGTTTAAGTTTCCAAATGATTCTATTAATTATTATGATACTCGTGGAGAGTTACGGTTACTTGATTCAGCATTGGAGTTCATAGAATAGAGGTACTGATATGGAAATACAAATCATAAGTGAAGAAAAATTAAATTTAGAAGATGTAATAAAAAGTACAAATAATTTAAAAGATTTAATGGCAATTGAAACATTAGATACTCATACTGAGATAAAACGATTAGAGAAAATAGTATTACTTTTAATAAGAAAAGTAAATGAATTAGAAAAGAGGCGATAACATATGTTAGAACAATTAAAATTATATAGACGTCAGAAAAAAATGATTGCTCGTCAGATGGGTATTGCAGAGAAAGATGTGCAGGATGCTATTGAAGAAATATTATCTATTATAAAAGCAAATAGTGACTCAGCTACTATTACAGTTATAGAAGACACGATTAGAAATAATCCTGATAGTGAGTTAGCAGTGTATGTAGATACAAATAATCCTGATAAATTGACTGAAATAATTGTAGGTTTTTCAAGTTATTTTGACTACGTATTTTCTCGTGATGGTAAGAGATACGAATTTAACGTGCAGGTTTAATTATGATATTAAAAGAAGTAGATTATTTTTTACAAACAGATAATGATTTATTCGCAACTACGTCTTGTTATTCTACTTCAATGGCAATGGCAATGGATTATTGTTTAGACCTTGCAGGGAAGAGAAAAGAAGATATTGGATGTCCTGTATATTCTCAATTAGAAGATTATTTGACAAAAATTGCACAATCTTATGAGACAAGACAATGGATAAAAAGAAATGTATCAAAATATGGTTCGTGGATGTTGAAATATAAACCCCGTACTATTGCTTATGTTCAGGAATATATTTTTAATTCAATGATGAAACAGTATGGGTATAAATCTAAATTTTCCACAACTATTACGTATCAAGAGTATTGTAAACATATCAGAGATGAAAAATTACCCGTAGTAATTCACGGAAATTTTAAATCAGTGAGCAGAGTAAAGGGACATATAGTTTGTGGAGTAGGATATGGAGATAATACTTTAATAGTACACGACCCATATGGAGATGCCTTGTATGATAAGTATAGGAGTCATGAAAAAGGGGAATTTGCTGAATACTATCAATACCTTCTCACCCGTGATTGGAAAAATAAAAGGATGTGGGGACAATTGATTCATGGGACAGGATAAGTCAATCACGCTAATCTATGAAAAATCTCTATTTGAGATAAAATTAAACGGTAAGACTTGTTTAGTAGAATTTATTATTTATAATAATGAAGAAAATAATATAAAAGATACTGTAAAATTTAATTTTATCTCAGGGGATGTAGGGTTGACTGAGAAAGAAAAAGATGAAATCTATGGAATAATATCAATGGTGAAACTGAACGATGAAATTTAAAGAACACATAGCAGAAAAAAAATTAATGTTTAAGAAGTATCGTCCTGATAAGAATGATGTAGACATTGATGAATCTACAAATGTAAAGTGGAAAATAAAACCTAAGATTGATCTAAAGAAAAGAAAAGTTAAAGAATTAGATATAAGTTTAAAATTAAAAAAAGAAATAGAAGATGAAGATGTAACGATAGAATTAAAAGCTGGTGGAGATGTAATATCAATTATAAATAATAAATTTGATGAATCAGGATTTAAAGCTGAATTTAAAGCTACTAAAAAATTTTAATACTAATAAGAAAATGAAAGGTAAAAATATATGGCACAGGCATCAGAAAACCAAACAGTATATCTACATCACGATTGGGATTTTGCAACTTCTGAATTAATAAAACGATTCGCAAAAGTTTTAAAAACAGGTATTTATGATGGAGGCTCTTTAGTACAAGTCTCAGGGAATGATATACAAGTCCTACCTTTCATTGCTTTGATACGAGCATCTACGAGACAAATAGTAGAAATAGAAAGTGATTCTTCCACAGATGTTACTCTTTCCGCTTCAAAACCTTACGTAGCTATGACGTATACATGGTCGGCTGATGAGAATATTTATGCGCCTATTACTGCTAAATCTGCTGGTGAAATATACGATAATGATGTAGTTTTCGGTAAAGGGGTATATACAGGCGATCCAGCCACATTAACTTCTTTTGTATATGATGAAAAAACATGGGGATTGATAGATCAGAGTAATAATGTTAATGTGCAAAATAATTTATTTGTCCACGGCAAGATAGATACAAATGAATTTTTATTTCCCACGACTGAACCAACTTCTCCTGAAGAGGGAAGTACTTATTATAATTCTGCTACTAATCGATTATATATCTTTAACGGTTTAGATTGGGGAAGCGGTATAAGAGCTTAATCAGATCAAGGTCTAAAACCTTGTGATAATGCGTACTTAACCGGGTTTTGTAAAGATGCTTTAATAATATTAGAAATAAAATTTGAATCAGTATCATCCACTAAGGGTTGTTTTACTCGTATATTTTCTAATCGTTGCGCTAATATCCAACTCATCTTTGCCCCTGCATAATCCAAATCCGGGATAATAATTATTTCGGGGAATTGTTTTAAATATTCTATTTGATTCTCATGTATATTTGAACCAAATAAACAACTCACATTATTAGTTATATATGTCCAAATCTTAGAAACACTACTTATTCCTTCAGTGAGATATAAAGGTTTAGAAAAATCTAAATCTGAAACATTAAATAAGGTTTGAAACCCTTTAAAATTTTTAGGATATAACACTTTTGGTTTAAATATATAATTCAGATCAGTATCATAACACTCTTTTTCTTCTCTATCTATTACACAATACTTTTTTTTATTCCATCTCCAACCATTTATTTCTTCTAATATTTTAAACTCTTTTCTGTATGAAAAAAGATCAGGATAAATCATACCCCGGTCTTGAAAATATTTTACTACCGTTTCATCTCTTTTTAATTTTCTCGCCTCAAAGGTAAATATACCTAAATTATAGTCTATGATAGGAATTATAAAATAGTTTTCATAAGGATAAGATAAGGCATGTTTCATATTAAAATACTTACAAAACTCTTCTGTATATCCCCGTTCTCTCGTGTAAATATAATCATCCGGTCTTAACTCTACAGAGATTCCTTCATATTTTTGTATAATCCTTTTCTTTCTCTTCGTTTCTTGTTGTGATTCTAAATATTTTTCTCTCCTCTCTTTTAATCTTTTCTTTCGTATCTCTAAATTATACTGATCAGAATCAATACTATTAATTTCTTCCCCTGTGATAAATTTGAAAGCGTCAAAAAAATTCAGATTTAATCTTTCCTTCACTAAATCATATATACTTCTCGTACCTAATTCTTTACTCCCATACCCACAGGCAAAACATTGTATTTTACCTGAATTTAAATTTATACCACAATTTCCAAAATGAGTATCATTGTGATGAATATTAGGACATAGAATATCTAAATACCCCTTGTTATCAGGGGTATTTTCTCTACTTATACCTAACTTATCTAAAGCTGATATAATTTCTTGTCCTGTCAGTTTTCTAATACTGTTATGCATATGAGAGAAAACAATCCACTATATTTTTACCAATCCCCTGATCATGTGAAAATTCAATGAAAGATTTATTCAGATCAGAAATATAATTATCTATCTGGTCTAATGAAATTTCTTCCCCCATAAAGGTAAGAGTAGTTCCTTCTTTTCTAATATAATAATCTTTATATTTTTCAAACAATACATTAAAAGAAGGGGCATTTTTAATGTTTAAAATATTATCTTTACAAGTAGGCTCTTCCCCAAATTCTATAGTTTCATATTCAAAATAAAAAGGAACTTTTATTTCTTCTATGCCGTCTGAATCAATTTTAAGTATTTTATGTTCCTGTCTGTCTTCTAAATGTCGTGTAGGTAATGGCACTCCTACAACTATATGTTCTATCCCGTTATTTATAAATCCTGTTTGTTGATGAGTATGCCCATGTATTATCTTTTTAGCTTTTAAATCTTTATGTAACTGAATCCCTTCATCTTTAAAAGCACATTCTACAGGTGTTATATGGGTAAAAATATAATCATAACTACCTTTAAGATTTTCATATTCTTCTTTTGAAGATGAATAAATATAAGGCAGGATTAAACATTGCAGACCATCTATTTCTATTTCTTCACCCCAAAAAAACACCTTCACCTTATTAGATAAATGAATCCCTTCCAGAGCAGAACCCTTTATTTTACTATACTCATGATTACCATGAATAATATAAGTAATTTTTTCTCTACTCTCTAAAAATTTTTCAAATTCAGAATACACTGACCATTTAGGAGTGGATGAATCAAAACAATCCCCTAATAAAACGAGATGTTGATTCGGATAAGATTCATTTAGCCAGTTAAGAAAAGAAAATAAAGATTTTTTATAAGGCTCTTTAGATTTTAAATGTAAATCTCCTACTACTATCATATTAAACCGCCTTGTTTTAAATTTTGTATTATGGCTTGGATAACGATAAGAATTAAACATATCTCTAATATTTCAAAAAAGATATAATCAATTATTAATTTTTTATTTTTCTCTCTAACAAACCCTATTATTTTTTCCGTATTCCAGAAAAGAACTTCGATTAGTATTACTACGAAACATATGTTAAATATTAATGGTATCATTTAAAATCCTATCTTTACTCAAAAATTTAATTATATCATCATAAGAGTCAAATAATAGAGGAGTGTCCCATTCGATTCGTATCGTATCTATCACGTTGGAAAAAATAGAATACAATTTACTGGACATGTTAATGATAGATATACAATCATTTCCATAATTTTTTAAACATAAAATAATAACCCCTACAAAACTGGAAGGGAGTTCTTCTACATTCTCAGCGTCTAAAATAATATGATAATGTTTCTGACATTTCATTTGGATCCTGTGACACTTTCTTC
>CAYTDH010000328.1:0-5587 GCA_964436325.1 uncultured Tangfeifania sp. | reverse complement strand
AGATAACCGGGAAAACTAAGATCTGTCATTCTCTCATTATACCAAAAAAAAAATTTGGGTAAAAACCCGGAATGAGAAGATATTCCACAAAACGAAGCACTAACTCCACACACGAATGTTGAAGAAGAGGTTCAAACAAATTCAGCAAAAAAACAAACCACTATCATACAGCACCTTACAGAAAAACAGCCAATTATGGCACATTTTTGCAGGTTAGTATAGAAACATTAAAAATTAAAAAACTATGAAACGGAGTTTAAAAGAACTAAAAGGATATTCCCTGCAAGCCATTGATGGTGAAAAGGGAAAAGTAAAAAATTTCTTATTTGACGAAGACTCGTGGACGGTCAGGTATCTTGAAGTAGATATTGGCAGTTTCTTCAGGGATAAACGGGTACTCATTCCGAGAGAATTTCTTGGAAAGCCGGACTGGACCAACAGACATTTTCCGATTCAGCTTACAGTTGAAATGATAAAAAATTCACCTGATCTGGATTTTGACAAGCCAGTTTCAAGAAAATATGAAGAGCAGCTTTTTAATCATTATGAATTACAGCCCTATTGGGCATCGAGCATTGCCGCTTATGGCGGAAGACCGTCCATGCTCATTCCCGAGGCACAGTTTATGCCTCCCCGGGAAACATCGGAGCCTGAAAAGGTAGATACCAACCTGAGGAGTTTCAACGAAATCAAAGGCTATTACATTAACTCCATTGATGAGCGCTTCGGACACATCGACGACATAATCATTGATGATGACCAATGGGAAATATTCTTCGTTATTCTGGACACGAAAAATATCATTCCCTGGAGCAAGAAAGTGATGCTGCCCATCGAAATCATTCAGGAGATAAACTTTTTCGATAAAGAAGCCATCGTCAACTTACCCAAAGAATCCATAAAGAATGCCCCGGAATATAATCCCGCAATGGCTATTAATGAAGAATATGAGCGGGTGTTGTACGATTTCTACGGAAGAAAAATAATAAAATAAAATTGTTGAATTCAAAATTTCAAAATCATGAAAAAGATTGTAAAAGTAATTGAAGTTATCGCAGCGTCAGACAAAGGATTTACCGAAGCCACCCAAAACGCGGTGGCTGAAGCTTCCAAAACCGTAAAAAACATCAAGTCGGTTTACATCAAGGAGATGAACGCCAATGTGGAAAATAACGAGATTGTCTCTTATGCAGTCAATGCAAAGATTTGCTTTGAGCTTGAATAAAAAAGAAGCACTGTCCGGAACATTTCGGGCAGTGCTCTTTTTTTGTTGATAACTCACCCGTTCCTCTCCCTGCAGAAAAAATTCTAAATCTCTTTCCCTCAGTTTTCACCAGCAGTAAACAGCCATTTCCATTTCGGACAAGAAGTCATGCATTATGAATAAAGAGACAAAAAAGTTTTCAGATAAATCATACCAAAAGATTTTGGAAGAACTTAATGTCCATCCCGATAAAGGACTCAACAATAACGAAGCTGCCTCCCGGAGAGAAAAATACGGAGCCAATGAAATTGAATCGGATAAAACCCACTTTTTCGCTTGTTGTTACCATTGCCGGTATTCCCCAGGCGCTGCCTGCTGTTTTGTCGGTAACCATGTCAATAGGTGCAAACCGCCTGGCGCGGAAAAAAGCCATTGTTTCGCGGTTGTCGGCCATGGAAGAAATGGCCGGACTTGAAATCCTTTGTGCCGATAAAACCGGTACCTTAACCAAAAATGAGCTGGAGCTGCAACAGCCGGAAATCATTGATGCAGAAAGTGAAGAAGAAATAATAATTGCGGCGGCATTAACCACCGAAGAAGACAACAGCAATCCCATTGATAAAGCCATAACCGATGCACTGGAAGACAAAAAAAAGCTGAAAGAATATACGATTCATGAGTTCCGGGGATTCGACCCCACACGGAAAAGAGCGGAAGCTGAAGTTGAACATGACGGAAAAAAATTCACAGTGGCCAAAGGAGCTCCGCAGGTTATTGCCGGTCTTTTGAATGAGCAGGATAAGGAAGCAAAAAAGATTAGTGAACGGATTGACAAACAAGCTCAAAAAGGGTTCAGAACGCTTGGGGTGGCAAAAAAAGAGAATGGCACCTGGAAGTATCTGGGGCTTCTTCCGTTACTCGATCCACCCAGGGAGGATTCGGCAGAGGTCATAAAGTCGGCCCGGGAACATGGCATTGACGTGCGCATGGTTACCGGAGACCATACCAGCATTGCCCAACAGGTAGCCAATCAACTGGAAATGAATAATAACATTTTACTTGCCGAAGAATTCTTTGAGCAGGAGGAAGGCAGCAAGGAAGAAACTGAAAGGGAAAAACAACAAACCTCAAAAGACAAAAAACTGCTTTCAGCAGATGGTTTTGCCGAAGTAACCCCTGAACATAAATTTAAAATCATCAAAAAATTTCAAAAAAATGACCGCATTATTGGCATGACCGGAGATGGTGTTAATGATGCCCCGGCGCTTAAACAAGCCGATGTAGGCATTGCCGTTTCGAGTGCAACCGATGCCGCCCGTTCAGCAGCAGCACTGGTCCTTACCCGGCCCGGACTGGGAGTCATTACCCGTGCCATAGAAGAATCGCGCCGCATCTTTGAACGAATGACAGGGTATTCCACATTCCGGATTACCGAGTCACTGCGGGTGGTTCTTTTTATGGCTATTTCCATTATGGCCTTTGAATTTTACCCTGTAACGCCTGTTATGCTTGTTTTGCTGGCCATCCTCAATGATATCCCCATCATGACCATTGCCTTTGACAATGTTCCCACAGCAACCAAACCGGTACGATGGAATATGAAAAGGGTCCTGAGCATTGCCACCATTTTGAGTATCGGCGGAGTCATCTCTTCCTTTATCCTCTTTTGGTATATTTTTCAAAACCTGGGATGGGATCCCCAAACAGTACAAACCATGATCTTTCTCAAACTGCTGGTGGCCGGTCACATGACCATCTTTCTCACCCGGAACACCGGATGGTTATGGGATAAACCCTATCCCAACTGGTTGCTCATTCTTACCCTCGAAAGCACCCAGGTCGTCGGGACCCTTTTCGCAGTCTATGGATGGATAATCCATCCCATCGGGTGGGCTAAGGCCGGAATTGTCTGGGGATATGCTTTCATTTGGATTCTACTGCTCAATGCGTTAAAGGTCTTTGCTCTTAAGTTATTGAAAAAAAAATCAAAAAATAGTTAAACAGTGGTTAACCTGAATCAGAAAATTCCTTTCTATGCAAAAGAAGCAGATGAATGCCTCGAAAGGCTCGAAAGCCATCCGGAGGGACTTTCGAAAAAAGAAGCAGCGGAAAGACTGAAACAGGGAAAAAACGTTTTGCCGGAAAAAGGGAAGACCAATCCTTTCATTCTGCTAATCAAACAGTTTAACGATCTGCTGGTTTTCATTTTGGTAGCAGCAGCCATCATTGCTTTCATTGCCGGCCATATGGTTGATGTCTATGTCATTACTGGTGTTATTATTGTCAATGCCCTAATCGGCTTTTTCCAGGAATACAAGGCAGAAAAAGCCATCCGGTCACTGAAAAACCTGGTCAAAAAAAGAGCAACGGTTTTACGAGAAGGCAAAAAAAAGTCCATTCTCTCCAAAAATATTGTACCGGGGGATATTATCCTTCCCGATGCAGGAGATTCGATTCCTGCGGACGCCCGTATTCTGGAATACAAAAACCTGCAAACCACCGAAGCTTCGTTAACCGGTGAATCGATGCCTGTGGATAAACATTCGAAACCTTTGGATGAGGAAACCAGTCTGGCTGACAGGAAAAACATGCTCTACAAAGGGACACACATTGCCCGGGGAAGCTGCAGGGCACTTGTCACCGCCACTGCGGTCAATACCGAACTGGGAAAAATAGCTGAATCGCTGCAGGAATCAGATAAGGGCAAAAGCAATTTCCGAAAAAAAACCGATCAACTGGCCAAAATTATGGCGGGCATTGCCATCGTTACTTCAGTTATTGTATTTGTTTTAGGGTATTTCATTCGGAGTATCCCTATTGAAGAGATTTTGTTGGTCACCATTGCCACGCTGGTATCCTCCATTCCAGAGGGTCTGCCCGCTGTACTCTCCATTGTTCTGGCCATTGGTGCCAGCCGGATGGCGAAAAGAAATGCCATTATCCGTGACTTTTCGGCAACCGAAATGGCAGGGTCGTTATCTACCATTCTAACCGACAAAACAGGTACCCTGACCCGCGGAATTCTGACAGTAAAAAAAGTATTGACAGCCGACAACCACGAATATGAAGTAGAAGGGAATGGTTATGAACTGGATGGAAATGTTTTGGCTGAAGGAAAAAAAGTAAACGAAAAAGAAAATCCGGTCCTTTTTAAAGCCGCTGTCATTGCAGGGTTCTCCAACCAGGCTACTATCTCCGGTTCAGATAAAGAAGAGAAACCTGACATCTCAGGCGATCCCACTGAGGTAGCCCTTCTTATCCTGTCCAAAAAATTGAATATGGAGGAGTATGGGAAGGAAAAGGATATCCGGGTTATCGACGATATCCCGTTCAATTCCAAACAACAATTCAGGGCAAGCCTTATCCAGTATGGCAACAACGAACAAGAAATTATCTGTTACGGAGCTCCCGAAAAAATAATGGAATTATCGGCAAAAATCCACAAAGGGAATAACCGCGAAGCATTCGGGAATGATAACAGGAAGCGCATTTCAGAAAAAATCGATCAGTACGGAGAACAAGCCATGCGTGTCATTGCCTGTGCCGGTAAAAAAACCGGAAAAAATAAAAAAGAGATCCATCCCCGGGATGTGAATGAAATGGTTTTCACCGGGCTTTTTGGAATCGTTGATCCGCTAAGGGATGAAGTAAAAGCTGCTGTAACCAAATCAAAAAAGGCAGGTATCCGGGTAATTATGGTTACCGGCGACCACAAAAATACCGCACGGGCGATTGCCCGCGAAGCAGGCATTACTCATCCTGAAAATCAAAACCGGGATTTTCCTGAAGCGCTTTCCGATCAAGATCTGAATCCGGAGGATGACCAATTTGAACAACAGGTTGACCGGGTGAATGTATTTGCACGGGTAAGTCCGGATACCAAATTAAAAATCCTTGAATACCTGCAGAAAAACGAAAAAATGGTGGGAATGACCGGCGACGGGGTAAATGACGCGCCCGCCCTGAAAGCCGCCGATGTTGGATTTGCCATGGGACAGCGGGGAACAGACGTTGCCAAAGATGCCGCCAAAGTTGTATTATCGGATGATAACTTTGCCAGTATTGTCAATGCCATCCAGGAAGGCCGCATTGTTTTCAGAAACATCCGGCAAACCAGCTTCTTCCTGATTACAACAAACTTTGCTTCCACATCTACCCTTATTGCTGCAATAGCCATTGGATTCCCCGTTCCCCTTGTAGCCACCCAGATCTTATGGGTGAACCTGGTCACCGACGGAATCATGGACATTTCACTGGCTACAGAACCGGGGAGCGAGGATATGATGGACCAAAAACCCATTCCCAAAAAAGAACCGATACTTAACAAACAAATCTTCCCTTACCTCTTTATCATCGTCCCGGTTATGGTCCTGCTGGCCTTGC
>CAYTDH010000327.1:0-5591 GCA_964436325.1 uncultured Tangfeifania sp. | reverse complement strand
CCTGAAGCTTTTTTTCATTTTATTTGGGAAAACCGGCTTTTTTACACCCGTGGTCTGAAAACCACCTCCGGTCAGCCGCTTGAAATTATGGATACCGGGAAAAAAAATTCCCATGCGGGCCCCGATTTCTTTAATGCGAAAGTCAGAATCGGTGATACTGTCTGGGCAGGGAACGTGGAAATCCACAAAAAAGCATCCGACTGGAAAAAGCACCGGCATTCTGACGATAAAGCCTATGAAAATGTTATCCTGCATGTTGTGGAGAAGTCAGATTGTTCGATTTACCGGAACGATGGCAGCAAAATTCCGGGCCTGGAAATTACCTTCCCCGAACATTACCGGAAAAATTTCCAAAAGTTGATCGAAGCCAAAACCTGGATTCCCTGCCAACAACAATTTCACCATGTTGACCCGGTTGTTCTGCGACTTGGATTCCACCGGCTGATGATCGAGCGCCTGGAACACAAAACCGCTGAAATCGAACGGTTGCTGGAAACAACCCGTAACGATTGGAGTGAAGCTTTTTACCAACTGCTGGCACGCATGTTCGGCTTGAAAGTAAATGCCCTTCCCTTTGAATTGCTGGCCAAGGCGCTTCCCCTGCATATTCTTGCAAAGCATAAAAACAGCCTTTTCCAGCTCGAAGCGCTGCTTTTTGGCACCTCCGGACTCCTGCATGAAGAACTGTTGGGTGACCATTATTTTCTGAATCTCCGGGAAGAATTCGCCTTCCTCTACAAAAAATACCACCTAAAACCTGTTGAGGCACATTTGTGGAAATTCCTGCGTTTGCGCCCGGGAAATTTCCCGACTATCCGAATCTCACAACTTGCTGCCCTTATTCATCATTCAGAAGGCCTGTTTTCCAAAATGATGGAAACCGCGGACCTTGAATCTTTAAAAACGCTGTTCAGGGTAAAAGCCTCAGAATACTGGGACACGCATTACCGGTTCAATAAACCTTCAGCAAGAAAGCAAACCAAGGAACTGGGTAAAAGCGCAATTGAAACGCTCATCATCAACACTGTCATCCCTTTTCTCTTTGTCTATGGGGAGAAGCAAAACAGGCATCACCTCAAAGACCGGGCCCTGGATTTTCTGGAAAAACTGCCCCCGGAAAACAACGCCATTACCCGAAAATGGGAAAGTTTAGGCGTAAAAGCCCGGTCTGCATTCGAAACACAGGCATTAATCGGGTTAAAAAACAGCTTCTGCGATCAGAAAAAATGTTTAAATTGCCAGATTGGAAACAAACTGGTAAAAACAATACCGGATACCACCCATGGCCCGACAGCAAAATAAGCTCCGGGAAGCTTCCAGCCGGACTCTCAAGGTGGCTGTATGCCTTTTCGCTTCCATTTAACTCATAGAAACTATGGGGTTCCATCTCCCGGAAGGCATGGATTTCTTAGACAGTCTTTACATTTCTGAAAAATAAAAAAGGTGCCTTCAACAAGACACCTTTTCATCAACGAACCCGGATTGATTAATTGTTTCCACCGTACTGGTAAACCCCTTCGTATTCAAAAAGGTCTCCCTCGTAATCTTCGCTGGTAACCCTGAATTCCACCGAATCGAGTCCGTCAATCTTCAGGGCGTTCAGATTGAAAGAAACATATGCAGCATAAGGTATATCTTCCACATCGCCGTTGTCATTATGGCGCAGTTCAAGCTCAATAGGCTGAGGTGTTCCTGAAGTAAGCTCACCAGGCTGTTTTACCAGGTTAATGTAATGCACCTCATAGCGGCCCCAGTATTTAATTTCAAAATTGAGCAAACTGTCTGTCATCCAGCAATCTTTTACAATGATGGGATCATTGCCAATACTGTCCTGATTGGCTTCCGTAATATCCAAAATCCCTTTGAGCAGAATCTTCTTAACGGAATTTAACCTCACATAGTATTGATCGACTTCCCCCTGATCATTAATATCATCCCCAACAACGGTGTAATTGATTAAAACCCGGTCTCCGGTTTTGAGCCGTGATTCCGGATCGTTGGTGCCATAATAATACCACGGACGGTGATACCCAGATGCCACTGGCACAAGGACATGACCATCATCCATGTTAATTTTGTAAGACACAGGATCTGAACCAACCTGCTCAATGGTGCCAAACCCAACCCACATGTCGTTTAAAGAATAACCGTCCTCATCCTTCTGGCAACTTGTTAGAATTACCATGAGGCCCATCAAAATTCCAAAAACTTTCTTTTTCATCTTTTTACAATTTTTTGTTTTTCATGACTTATTTTCACAACTTCAATCATTAGATGCCTGCATGTGTTAAGAAGTTGCGTCGGGATTAAAAAAAATGCATCATTTTTTTTCTGACAAAATGAACGTTGAACAAATTGGCACAACAATTGCTATTTATGTTTTCACATATATAAATAATTGTATATTTTTGTAAGAAAATGAAAACAGTATCTAACTTAAGCGAATTCAAAAAGGAGGTAGAGTCGAACGAAAATGTTTGGCTGTTGTTATATAAAAAAGGTTCTGCACAAAGTGACTGTGCCTTTGAAAATTTTGAAAAATCGGAAGCGCGGTTGCGGGAGAAACAAAAAAAAGATGATCTTTGCGTCGCTGATGTGAATGAAACCAGGGACATTCACCCTGAATACAGCGTAACCAGCGTTCCTACCCTGCTTCATTTTGAAAAAGGGCAGTTAAAAAATACGGTAAAAGGGTGTCACCGACCGGAACAATTCAATGCCATCTTTGAAAAAGCGGCTTTTATTGTTTCAGGCAACGGCGAAGAAAAACCGCAAAAAAATGTGACGGTTTACACAACACCCACCTGTACCTGGTGCAACACTATAAAAAGGCATCTACAGGAGAACAACATACGGTTCCGTGAAATAAATGTGGCAGCCGATCAGAAAGCCGCAGAAGAGATGGTAAAAAGAAGCGGACAACAGGGAGTTCCGCAAACCGATATCAATGGAGAAATTATTGTGGGATTTGACAAACCCAAAATAGACAGGTTATTAGGAATAAATTAAATAGAAAAGTTCATATTATGAAAAAGTTAGTATTTATTTTGGCTATTGCAGTTATTTCGTTGCAGAGCTGCAATGCAGGCCAGGCAAAGAGCAACGACAACGAAAAAACGGCAGAAAACGCGGCCCCGGCGCAAACTGTTGCGCAGGCTGAAAGCAGCAGCGAAGGCGGGTCAATTAAACTGACCAAGTCGAATTTTCTGCAGAAAGTGTGGGACTATGAAGCGACACCCCAGGAGTGGAATTACAAAGGGGACAAACCGGCATTGATTGACTTTTATGCAGATTGGTGTGGCCCATGTAAAATTGCATCACCTATTCTGGAAGAAATATCCAATGAATATGCCGGAGATATTTACGTTTACAAGATCGACACTGAAAAAGAACGCGAATTGGCATCGGTATTTGGAATTAGCGGAATTCCTGCTTTTCTTTACATCCCGGTTGACGGAAAACCCGTCATGATGTCAGGGATCGGCCGTTCAAAAGAACAAACGAAACAAATGTTTAAAGATAATATCGACAAATATTTGTTAACTTCAAATTAATTTTTAAACGTTAAATTAAAGAATGGAAAAATGAAAGAATTACAGCCAATTAACCAAAATGTTCTGCTTGAATTGAAAGAGGAAACCGCAGAACAGAAGACTGCTTCGGGGATTATTATTCCTGATTCTGCCCAGGAAAAGCAAGAAGTTGCAACCGTTGTTGCCGTGAGCAACATCGAAAATGCAGAGATTGCACCTGGAGATGAGGTTCTCTACAAGAAATTTTCGGGAACAGAGATCGATTTCGATGGCAAAAAGTACTTGTTGGTACCTTATGCTGATGTTTTATCGAAAGTTGTAGAAACCGAATCAATTTAAAGGCTGTCCATTCAGGATTTGTTCTATTCTGCCAACAACGTTTCAAAAAT
Organism: uncultured Tangfeifania sp.; assembly: GCA_964436325.1. GTDB lineage: Bacteria > Bacteroidota > Bacteroidia > Bacteroidales > Prolixibacteraceae > Tangfeifania. Next base: position 1,669 of record CAYTDH010000327.1, on the reverse strand, counting down.
CGACATAAAAAGCCGGCCATTTTGGCTGGCTTTTTTAATGGATCATTGCCTCAATCAATTCATCTTCAGTAACCCTCTTCTGATCGCCACTTTCCATATTCTTCAGGGTAAATTTCCGGTCTTCTATTTCAGACTCCCCTGCCAAAACGACAAAAGGAATGGCCTTTTTATTGGCATAATTCATTTGTTTTTTCATTTTCGCCCGGTCGGGGAAAATTTCAGCATGAACGCCTTTTTGCCGCAGTGCAGAGACCACAGGAAGACAATAAGCCTCCTCCTTTTCTCCAAAGTTCACAAAAAGGACCTGGGTGGTTTCCATTGTTTCGGGAGGAAACAGATTGCACTGCAATAAAATATCGTAAATCCGCTCTGCCCCGAAAGAGATTCCAACTCCGGAAACCCCGGGTAAGCCAAAAATGCCCGTTAAATCATCATAACGGCCGCCTCCGCAAATGCTGCCCATCTCAACATTGCTGGCTTTTACTTCAATGATTGCACCCGTATAGTAATTCAATCCGCGGGCGAGCGTCAGGTCAAGTTCTGTGGGCGTTTTCAGCCCCAATTGCTCCATGTAATCAAACAAAGTTCCCATCTCTTCGATCCCTTTCATCCCTGTTTCGGAGTTTTCCAAAACGGCAGCAAGGTCTTTAAGCTTCGAATCAGTATCCCCTTCCAGACCCAAAATAGGCTGAAGTTTCTGAATGGCTTCTGATGAAACCCCTTTCGCTGCCAATTCTTCATTGACTTTTTCCAAACCAATCTTTTCCAGTTTATCAATCGCCACTGTTATATCAGTTATACGGCTCTTTTCGCCAATCACTTCAGCAATTCCGGCCAGTATCTTCCGGTTGTTGATTTTTACCACCGAATCAATCCTTAACCGGTGGAAAACCTCATCGATGATCTGCACCAGTTCTGCTTCATTGAGCAAACTGTTGCTTCCAATAACATCTGCATCGCACTGGTAAAATTCACGGTAACGCCCTTTCTGGGGCCGGTCGGCTCGCCAAACCGGCTGAATTTGATAACGCCTGAAAGGAAAAGCAATCTCATTCCGGTATTGGACCACATATCGGGCAAACGGGACCGTAAGGTCATACCGCAACCCCTTCTCCGATATCCCGGAGGTGAGCTTAATGGCATCTTTTTCATGATACACCGCTTCGGGTACTTTTCTTAAGAAATCGCCCGAATTGAGGATTTTGAACAGCAATTTATCCCCCTCTTCCCCGTATTTCCCCATAAGGGTGGAAAGGTTCTCCATCGCCGGCGTTTCAATGGGCTGGAATCCAAACAGCCGGAATACATCCCTGATGGTATTGAAAATATAATTCCGTCGCATCATTTCAACGGGAGAAAAATCACGGGTTCCTTTGGGAACAGTAGGTTTTTGTGCCATTCTTGTATCTTTTTCTGCGGTAAGGCACAAAAATAAAGAAATCTAATGAAGATGGAATTGAAAAATGGTGAAATTGGCAAATTGGCAAATTGAGAAATTGGGAATGGGGTGAGGGTGTTGGAGGTCAGAAGGGAATTTTGATGAATAAAATACTGTAGGGACGCAAAATTTTGCGTCCATGTTGAATATTCAAATCCAGATGTTTCCGACGGATATGATTCACTGATAATGATTTGCCTGGCGGCAAATAGGTGTCGAACACAAAGACGC
>CAYTDH010000326.1:0-5594 GCA_964436325.1 uncultured Tangfeifania sp. | reverse complement strand
ATCGAAATGACAGTCGAGTGCGATTTCCTTACTAAATTAATTATCAATCACTTATGAAAATCTGTCATTGGCAGTCCCTATCCAAAATTTTTTGGGCATAATGAGTGAATGACAGGTCTTAATTTTCTCTGTCATTTGTAGCCAGAAAAAAAAGGGCAGTTGATTCAAGGTGATTATTGCCGTTTGATTTATCTAACGAAGTTAGGTTTATCCAACGGAGCTGATAGCCAGAGAAAACCGGCTTTAGCCACATGCTGAATCCCTTTATTTAACCACAAAGTGACCGAAGGATTCACAAAGGTGGCACAAAGGGGGAGTAAATTAATGAAAAATAGGGGAATTAGGGGGGCTTTACCCGGCGGTTTCAACCCGATTGGATTAAAAAGAATAAATCTGAACAAACCCTTAGGGAGCTCCGCACCCTAAGGGATTTTCCCGCCCGAAGCCCCAATAATCGCGAACGTAGTGAGTAAATGAGACCAAAATCCGATTTCATTATTTCATTCATTATAAGTGATTTGTGAAAATTTTTCATTGGCAGTCCCAATCCCAAAAAAAACTCGTTTTTATGTCAGACTTGGGATAGTCCGACTCCCGCAGCACCTGACCTCCCCCCTCTCCGACATGGAGATGGATGTCCCGGCTTACCGGTACAGGGTGAGGGAAAAGGGGAGCCGCTCTTGACACCGGGCTAAGGCCGCGGTGCAAAAATCCTACCCCTCACTACTCAATTCTCCAAATTCCCAAACACCTAAACCTTTAAACCACTAAACTAATAAACCTCTAAAAACTTCTTGGGGACCAGTAAATTCAAGTATTTTATTCCTCCCTGAGTTCGGTCACCAGTTTCTTTTTTCTTAGCGAATACCAGCTAAGCCCGGCAATCCAGAGGACTCCGTTCAACAAAATAAGTGTTGTTACAAGCGCCACCGTACCAAGCGAAGCATCGGAATTGGCCGAGAGAAAAGCGGGAAGGGTGGCCACTACTGCGGTAATAAACCCGGTTAATACTCCCGCTCCCAACAAAAGGAGATATTCATTCACCAAGAGCCGAAAAAGCTGACGGGTTCCAAAGCCAATAGCTTGCATCAGGGCAATCTCCCGGCGCCGTTCCAGAATGGTCCGGGCCAGAATGACAGCCAGCCCGACAGTACCGAGAATCATTCCCAAAGCCCCAAGTGCCAGGAAAATACTCAAATAGGTATTGGTGACAGAGTAAAATTCCACCAAACGTCTGGCGGTCAATTCCATTTCCCATCCATAGTCACGGAATACAGTTTGCAGCTCTTCACGGATGGATTCATTATCATCAGAGCTTCCTTCAATCAGGAAAACCTGGGATCCACTGCTTGTGGGATAATTTTCTAAAAAATGCTCATTGGAAATAATCACATACCCCTGAAATACAGATGGCTTCGTACCAGCAATTAATTTTAACCGCAAGGTATCTCCCTCTTCGTTTTGGTAGAGTAGTTCATCACCTACTTTTTTTCCCAGTCCCCATTGAATAACAGTCTGGTCGGCAATGGCAGGAACAACGCCATCTTCAAGGGGAAGTTCAAGCGTTTTCCACGGATCCTCTGCATCAAGTTCCTTCCATCGGGTGGCAAATGAAAAACGGCCGCTCAGATCACCGGGGTCAACCCCCAGAATAGCCGGATGCGAAATACGATTGAGGTTCAGGCAACTGGCATCATCCCCTTCCACTTCTCTGAATTGAACCACTGAAAAATCTTCAGTAAGTCCTTCTTCTGCCCGTTTTTCGGGATCATTGATGTTGAAAAGAACCGGCATGGTGGTTTCTGCGAAAAAAAGGAATCCTCCTGTGCCACTCGATCTATCCTCTGCATTGGCAAAAAGATCGAGTTTGTTGGAACCGGTAGAGACCACAAGAAAGGTACCCAGGGCAAAAAGAACGACAACCGTAAGAGACCGGCCTTTGTTCCGGGTGAGATTTAACCGCGAAAGCCTTTCCAAACGGACCTTCCCTGACTTATTGGATTCCATGGAAAAAAGCAGTTTGCGGTAAACAAGGAGCAAACCAACAAGCAATAATCCTCCTGATAAAAAGAAAAGAGATGGTTCCAGGGCTCCGGGACGCAGCAATTGCATCACCAGTAAAACCAGGGGCACAGCCAACGAGCTCCACATGACAACATTCAGGGCCCTGTGCCCGGTCTTGTTGAGGGCGTGGTCAGAACGCTTCTGCAATTCTGCGGTCTGACGGTTTTGGTAGCGGTAAATGGATAAATAAATAGCTCCCAAAGATACCAAAACACTAATCAACAACCCCACCCCAAGGGTCAGGGGATAAATTTGTACCAAAAGCACATTCGTCCGCACAATTTCATACCATAAAGTGTTTAAAATGCTAAAAACCCCGGAGGTATATAGTACAGAAAGAGCGAGACCGGCAAGCCCTCCTACGAGTGCAACGGCAAGCCCTTCGAGCAGGAAAAACCTGCGAACCTGAGCCTCTTTAAATCCCAGCGCGGCTAAAATTCCCACTTCTGCAGACCGCGTTTCGAGGTTTAAACGAAAAAGCAAAGTTGTTAGAATGATGGATGAAGCCAAAATAAAAAAACTGAGGCCGAGAAAAAGACCACTAAAATCGGTTCCGTTCTGGGCTGCAGTTATTCCCTGCTGGCGGATAGGTTCTATCCGCATGCCCAGATCAGCAGGCTCAATCTCTTTTGAAAACGTGTTTATGTATTGGTCTTTATCGAAAATTTCCGAAGGGTAACGCACCGCTGTATAAACGCCAAAACGGTTTTTCCACAGTTCCAATGCCTTATCCAGGGCAATATAAGCTTTGGGAGCGCCGCCCCAGTCATCCCAGTAATCTTCATCTTTGTCTCTGATGGCGTCCAGGTCGATGGGAACCCCGGCATCCCACTCCCTGCAATGGCCGGCATCGGATAGTCCGGGGATCCATGGCATCCTGGTGGAATCCGCCCAGGTTTTATCCATGGGAACGATCTCTTTCAGGATAAATCCGGCTTGCCTGTCGACCAATTGGCGCAAAGGACCTATCTCTTTGTAATGGAGTTGAATTGTATCACCGGGAACCGCACCAATATCTTCTGCGGCCCATTGGGTTATGATAATCTCATTTTCTTTCAAACGATCACCGCTGAGCGAAGAAACAAAGGAATAGGGAATTTCCTTTTCAGCGTTCTCCTCTTTTAATTCAATTTTATCGACAAAATAGGTAATCATGGGACGGGCACCGGGAAGGCGTTGCAACATTCCGGAAATCTTTGGTTCCATAAAAACCCGTTCGGTAGAAATTTCCATTTCCCCGGTCGTTTCAATTTGCTGAAGCGACAAACCGGCATCTGCAGGAGTGAGGCAATTATCCACTACCTCCTTCACAGCTTCCATTTCTTTCCCGGTGGCAATCAGTAAATGATTGGCTTTCCCTGAAAAATCCATCAAATCATTCAACCGGTCAATGGAAAGAAAAAGATTGTAAGGAGCGGTTTGGGAGTTTTTAAGGCTAAAACGCCCCAGTTCCTCTTTGCTGACTACCTTTTTTATGGTAGCCCGCAGCGAAACGGAAGTTTCATCGGCAGATACAAAAGGAGCGTTCATGGGGATTAAACTGGCTTTTTTTACACGCACTAAAATATTATCCCCTTCATTCACTTCTAATTTCCCGGCCAGATTACGGCTGATGGCAATGTCATTTCCCGAGAGCTCCCCATAAACAGGTGTCAGGGCAATCTTTTTAAAGTCTTCATTTACCCCGATAACCTGCACCTGATTGGCGCGGTGTTGTCCTCCGCCCGAGACTGCTACACCGTTAAGTAAAAGTACAGGAGCAGCTTTCAGTTCCGGATCGGCATTTTCGAGCTCAACAGCCATCTCCTGACGGAAATACCTTTCAGAAACCGCAGCAAGGTGGGTTGTCTCTCCAAGGCGGTAAAACGCCGTTTGCTTCAGGCTGTAACGTACAGAATCGCCAATAATAAGCGAACCGGTGAGCACCGTGGTACTTACGGCCACTCCGATGGCCACCAGCAGGTTGGCTCTGAGGTAATGCGCAAATGATTTTAGTATGTAACGCAATTTAGTCATAAATACCCTCTCCAATTTTTCCCCGGGGGAATGAATCCCGACAACAGTCAGGAACTAATCCATTAAAATCCCGTTTTTCAACTTGTACTTTTTATCCATTTGGTCGGCCAGAACCATGGCATGGGTCACATTGATCAAGGTAACCCCCTCATCTTCACTTAAATTAACAAGCAAATCTGTGAGGGCACGGGCATTTTCCTCATCAAGTGCTCCGGTAGGCTCGTCAGCCAGCAATAATTTGGGTTTGTTAATGAGCGCCCTGACCACCGCGGTTCGCTGGCATTCCCCTCCTGACAATTGAGCGGGTTTTTGATCGCGCTGTTCCCAAATTCCCACTTTTTGAATCAGGTGAACAGCCCATTCATTTTGTTCTGCGGAAACACTTTTACCCCGGGGAAGCAGGGGCAAAAGGACATTCTCCATCAGAGTCAGTTGCGGCATCAGATGATGCTGCTGAAAGATGAACCCCAGGTGCTGGTTCCGAAAAGTCGCCAGTTCTTTTTTGGAGTAACCGGTAATATCCTGACCATCGAATAAAATGCTTCCCTCTTCGGGCTGGTCAAGTGTACCCATAAGGTTCAGCAATGTCGTCTTCCCGGAACCACTGGGCCCTACAATGGCAATTTTGTCTCCTTCCCCAACCTCTAATTCGAGTCCTTTCAGCACTTCCCGGTAACTTCGGGTTCCCGGTTCGCCATATCCTTTGGTAATGTTTTTTAGCTGTAGCAACATATCTATCCGTTTTCAACAGAGCAATTCCACAAAAAATGACCTGTTTGACCCAACAAACCGGTTCACTTCTTAAGCTGTGGTTTTATCATGTTGGTTTTGCTCCTGGAGCTTTTCAAATAAACCAATTATCTCCGCCGCATGGTTATGAATATTAAAATTATTTTTTGTTCCCTGGTAACCTTCAAGACTCAAATTTTCAAGCTTTTCAGGCTGGTTGAGCAAACCAGCCCAGGTTTCACTCAATTTTTCCGGAGTATTGGGTTCATAAGTGACTCCGCCACCGGACAACCGGATAATTTCGGGGAATGCACCAAGTGCAGGCTGAACCACGGGCACCCCGGATGCCATCGATTCAAGCAGATACATGCCAAAGGCCTCTCCGCGGCGAACGGGCACCGAAATCATGGAAACCTGTTTGAAAAAATCGTGCATGGCTTCATCCTCAAAATCGGGGAGAATTTCAAAAAAGGCTTCGAGCTTATGCTCCTTGATTTTCCTTTTTTGTTCTTTAATGAATCGCGAATCGTCGCCGGTTGACCCACCGGTGGCGATCAGTTTAACCTCCTCAAAACCGGTTTTTTTCTTTAGCTCAATAAACGCATCCACAACAATATCAAAACCATTCTCATGGCACATACGGGATATATACCCCACATTCCGGGGTTTTTCGCTGACCGGAACAAAATGGTAATCCTGATGGTCCACGCCCAGGTAAAAGGTGTGCACCTTCTCGGGGGGCAATTCCATTCTATCAATCATTGTTTCGGCGAAAAAATCGCTGA
>CAYTDH010000325.1:0-5603 GCA_964436325.1 uncultured Tangfeifania sp. | reverse complement strand
TTCCTCAACAACCTGCCCATTGTGGTGAACATTTCCCCCATCTTCATCAAATGGTCCGAAGGAATCCGCATATCCAGCAAGAAATTCCTGATCCCCCTCTCTTATGCTGCTATTTTAGGAGGGATGTGCTCGCTTATCGGTACCTCCTCCAACCTGGTGGTGCATGGCCTCATGATTGAAAACGGATTTCAGGGACTTCACCTTTTTGAACTCGCAAAAATAGGTGGAATTATTGCAGGAGTGGGATTTATCTACATGGCTGTCCTTGGAAATGTGCTCCTCCCTGGTAAAAAAGCAGACCCCAAAGTCACCAGTTCACAAGCAAAAGATTATTACTACAACCTGATACTTCCCGGCGACAGCCCGCTCCGGGGACAGCCGGTGACCAACAAACGGATGCCCGGACTGCAAAGGCTTGAAGTGTACAGCATAGAACGCAACAACCAGGTTCTTTTTCCCGGCGAAAAGTCACTCAGACTGCAGGAAAGGGATGACATCCTCGTGAAAGGAGACGCAGGAAGCCTCAATTACATCCTGGCCCATAAAGAGGTAAAAATAAAAGGCATCGACTACCTGCAGGACGAAAAACCCGAAAACCTCAAACAGTATGAGGTGGTACTCTCCCCGCGTTTCATGGGGCTGGGACAAACAGTGAAGGATTTTGACTTTTTCAATCACTTCAATGCCGTTATCCTGGCCATCCACCGCAACGGGGAGCCGGTAACCGCCAACCTCAATAACCTCAAACTGAAGGTGGGCGATAATGTGGTGCTGCTGGCCGCCGGTAAATTCGCCGATACCTGGGAAACCTCGTCGATGTTCTACCTGGTCAACTATGTCCGGGACCATTATGTGAAAAAGAAATCAAGAGAACGGTGGACCGCCCTCATCATTCTTACAGCCATGGTGCTGGGGATTGTTATCAATGAAATTGTCTCCTACAGTTATGGCATGCGGCTCAACATCCTCGTATATGTAGCCCTGGCAGCCGTGCTGCTGGTATGGCTGAAAATCCTTCCCACCGAAAACTACACCAAATCGGTGAGCTGGGACATGGTCATCGCCATCGCCTCTGCCTTTGCCATCAATAAGGGAATACAAAACTCGGGCATCGCCGGCGCCTATGCCCAGGATGCCGTGTCGGTAGTGAAATCCCTCGGCCCCCTCGGCGTACTCGCGGTTATCTACCTGACCACCACCATCCTGACCGAAATCATTACCAACAACGCCGCCGTGGCCCTGGTGTTTCCGGTGGCTGTCATTGCAGCCCAGCTCCTCGGTGTGAATCCAAAACCTTTCTTCGTGGGCATCGCCATCGCCGGAGCTTCCAGCTTTATGACCGCCGGAGGATACCGCGCTAACCTGCTGATTAAAGGATTCGGTAAATACTCCACCGGCGACTTCCTGCGCATCGGCACCCCCATGCAAGCCATCGCTTTTGCCCTCAGCCTCTGGCTTATCCCGTTTTTCTGGCCGTTCTGAGTGGAGGAGACCATGAGTAGTGAGACCATGAGTAGTGAGATTGTAAGTAATGAGATCGTGAGTAATGAGATCGTGAGTAATGAGATTGTGAGTAATGAGATTGTGAGTAGTGAGATTGTGAGTAGTAAGACCGGGAGGAATGAGACTGGGAGTAGTGAGACCGGGAAGAATAAGATTGTGAAAAATGAGACTGTGAGGAGTGAGATTGTGAGTCCCCACCCAAAATTTTTTGGGCATAATGAGAATAATGACAATGGCAGTAACTGTCATTTCGAGTCCCCACCCAAATTTTTTTTGGGCATAATGAGAGAATGACTGATCTTAGTTTTCCCGGTTATCTCAACGAAGGAGAGATCTGTTGATTCAAGGAGATCATTGCCGTTGGATTTATCCAACGGAGCTGATAGGCAGAGAGACCGGCTTTAGCCACATGCTGAATCCCTTAATTTAAACCACAAAGTGACCGAAGGATTCACAAAGGTTGCACAAAGGGGGGAAGTGTGTCGATTTTGCTGTTTTTCTATCTTTTTTATTATGAGTTATTTACAAAAATCTGTCATTGGCACGACGCAGGAGGAGAAACCTGTTGAGATTTAGAGAGATTTCTCCTTCCGCCAATCGGCGGATCGAAATGACACCAGAGTGCGAATTCTTAAAATATCTCATTATGAGTTATTTGTAAAAATATTTCATTGGTAGGAGTAAGACCGGGAGTAGTGAGATTGTGAGTAGTGAGATAACGAGATGGGGAGTAGGAAGATGGGAGATTATTAGACGGAGAAAGATAAAAACGCTCTATCTGTGCCCATCTGCGAATAATCTGCTTTATCTGTGGATCATTCTCTTCCCATCTGCGAATAATCTGTGTTATCTGTGGATCATTCTCTTCTCATCTGTGGATCACTCCCTACAGTACTCCCGAGCGAAGCGACACAAACACCCCCCGCAAATCAAACAAGAAACAAGCAACAAGAAACAAGCAACAAGAAACAAGCAACAAGCAACAAGCAACAAGCAACAAGAAACAAGAAACAAGAAACCATTTTAACCATTTTCAATTTCCCATGACGAACAACATTCATCCTGTATTTGAGCGGATAAAAGACCGCCATGCCAAAGAGATTTACCTGAAGCAGCACGCCAAAGTCATTTGGTTCACCGGCCTCTCCGGGTCCGGAAAAACCACCCTGGCGAGTATGCTCGAGAAAAAACTATTTGAGTTAAACTATTTTTGTCAGATCCTCGATGGGGACAATGTGCGCTCCGGCATCAACAAAAACCTGCGCTTCACCGAAGAAGACCGGGTTGAGAACATCCGGCGGATTGCCGAAGTTTCCAAACTCTTTATGAACTGTGGCATTATTCTGATATGTGCCTTCATCAGTCCAACCGAGGAGATTCGGCAAATGGCGCGACAAATTATCGGGGAAGAAGACTTTCTCGAGGTATACGTCAACACCCCCATCGAGGTATGTGAGCAGCGCGATCCCAAAGGGCTCTACAAAAAAGCCCGCTCCGGCGAAATCAAAGATTTTACCGGCGTATCCTCTCCATTCGAGGCACCCAAAAATCCCTTCATCGCTGTGGACAACACCAATCCCAATATGGAAGAAACCGTTCGCCTCATGCTCAAAAAAATCATCCCCGAAATCAAATTCGACCCCTCGCCCAATATCTGACCCTCACCGCCGAACGACAGCGAGGCAATCCCAGCGAGCTAAATTATCGTTTCGCGCAAGCGAAACCAATTATCAGCGAGCGCCAGCGAGCTAAATGATCAGCGAGCACCAGCGAGCTAAATTACCGCCCGAAGGGCAAATCATCGCCGAGCGCCAGCGAGGCCAACAATACAAAACAAATGATGCAACTAGTAGACTTAAAATCCCAATACCTCCGCATCAAAAAGGAGATCGACACCGCCATGCTCAACTGCGTGGCATCCACCCGGTACATTAAAGGTCCGGAAGTAAAAGATTTTGAAACTGCACTGGCCGATTACCTTGGTGCAGAACATGCCGTTGGCTGCGGCAACGGAACCGACGCCCTGCAGATCGCCCTGATGGCCCTTGACCTGCAACCCGGCGACGAAGTCATTGTACCAGCCTTCACCTATGTCGCCACTGCCGAGGCCATTGCCCTGCTAAAGCTTAAGCCTCGCATGGTTGATGTCGACCCCCTCACCTTCAACATTTCCACAGATAACCTGGAAGAAGCGGTCACTGCCCAAACAAAAGCCATTGTGCCGGTACACCTGTATGGGCAGCCGGCTCCCATGGAACCCATCATGAACGTGGCCCAAAAATACGGACTGTTTGTCATTGAAGACAACGCCCAGGCGTTGGGAGCAGAATACACTTTCAGCAGCGGAAAATCACAAAAAACCGGGACCATCGGCCACATCGGCTGCAACTCCTTTTTCCCCACCAAAAACCTCGGATGTTTCGGCGATGGCGGCGCCATCACCACCAACGACGCCACACTGGCCGAAAAATGCAGAATGATTGCCGCTCACGGACAAAAAAAGAAGTATTACCACGAAATCATCGGCTGCAACTCGCGCCTCGACACCCTCCAGGCCGCAGTGCTCAATGTAAAACTGAAGTACCTCGATGATTACATCGCTGCACGACGGGCAGCAGCAGCCTATTATACCAGTCGCCTCAGGAAAAAAGGTTTAACCCTTCCTCATATGGCACCGTATGCCCGGCACGCTTTCAACCAATTCACTCTGTTCGTCCACGATGGAAAACGTGATGCCCTTCAGGCCTTCATGAAAGAAAAAGGCATTCCCTCCATCATCTATTACCCCCTCCCCCTCTACCGGCAACCCGCATTCGAGCGCTTTGTCCCCGACGGCTTCCTCCTGCCCGACACCGAAATGCTCTGCAATTCCGTCCTCTCCATACCCATGCACACCGAACTCACTCCCCAAATCCAGAACGAAATCATCGCCGCCATCGAAGATTTTTAAATCAATTACGAATTACGAATTACGAAACCAGCGACAAGTTCAGTAAGCCCCGACATCCGGGAATGAAATGAACCGGATGGCGTCGGGCGAACTAACCCCGATGAGGAACGAATCGGGGCAACAAGTTCAGTGAGCCCCGACATCCGGGAATGAAATGAACCGGATGGCGTTGGGCGAACTAACCCCGATGAGGAACGAATCGGGGCAACAAGTTCAGTGAGCCCCGACATCCGGGAATGAAATGAACCGGATGGCGTTGGGCGAACTAATCCCGATGAGGAACGAATCGGGGCAACCAGCAACAAACAACAAACAACAAACAACAAACAATGACAACCAACCACGACAACCTCCTCCCCCCTTCCTTCTTCGCTCACGAAACAGCCGTCATCGATCCCGGGTGCACCATTGGGGCCGGTACCAAAATCTGGCATTTTACGCACATCATGACCGGCAGTGCCATTGGCGAAAATTGCAATCTCGGACAAAACGTGGTGGTTTCGCCGCAGGTGGTACTGGGCAAAAACGTTAAAGTGCAAAACAACGTATCCATATACACCGGAGTCATTTGCGACGATGATGTATTCCTCGGTCCATCAATGGTCTTTACCAATGTGATTAACCCGCGTTCGGCCGTAAACCGGAAAAGCGAATACGCCCGCACCCATGTGGGGAAAGGGGCCACTATCGGAGCCAATGCCACCATTGTTTGCGGCCATGACATCGGAAAATACGCCTTCATAGGTGCCGGAGCCGTTGTCACCAAAGATGTGCCCGACTACGCCCTTGTGATAGGCAACCCCGCCCGTCACGCCGGCTGGATGAGTGAATACGGCCATAAACTCACCTTCAACAACCACGGACAAGCCACCTGCCCCGAAAGCAACGAAACCTACCTCCTGAAAAACGGAAAGGTTAAAAAGAGAGAATGACGAAGAATTTAATCAATTACGAATGAGGAATTACGAATTACGAATGAGGCTTTCGAAGAATATAGGAGAATTTTGGTGGAAAGTTTTTCTACGGAGATATTCTCAGGACGCTCGTGCCAATCTCCCTCACCCTGACATCACCCTCTGGTGTCATTGGCAGTGTAAGCGGAGCGACGAGGAATCTCTCCCTATTTCAACAGATTTCGCTCCCTTAATCA
>CAYTDH010000324.1:0-5605 GCA_964436325.1 uncultured Tangfeifania sp. | reverse complement strand
ATAGTAAAATCATCTGTCAAAAGGACAACATTTCAACGGTTTTAAGTAACATTAACCCTTGAAGATATTAACAAATTAACGGTGCCGGGAGAAAATATTCTGATGGGTATTTAAAATTAATTTCGTCTGGTTGAGATTGCCAAAAGTATTTTGTCTAATTTAGTGGTTCAACTTTTAGGAATAGTATTTGTTAGGTTGGATAAAAACATGAGGAAAACAGATAAAATTTTAAAACTAAATATGGATTCTCAATTTTCACCAAGAATAAAAGATATCATAGGTTATAGCCGGGAGGAAGCCCTCCGGCTTGGAAATGATTATATTGGACAGGAACATCTGTTTCTGGGAATTTTAAGGGATGGCGAAGGCGTAGCTACTGACATTCTCGATAACCTGGGTGTAAATTTGGCAGAAATTAAGCAGTTAATCGAAAAAAAGATAAAAACCGAAAAAAAGATTGACAACAGAGGCGATCTGACCATGCTCAAATCTGCCGAAAAAACACTTAAGCTTATCTACCTGGAAGCACGCTCGTTTAAAAGTCCTACTGCGAACAGCGGTCATTTGTTGCTTGCCATTTTGAAAGACAGCACCACTATGGTAACCCAAATTTTGGTTGAATTCGGGGTGAACTATTTCATTGTCAAGTCTCAAATGAAAGATTATAAAGGTCCTGAAGCCAAATCAGACTTTCCCGACAGTGAGGATGATGAACCGGCAGGTGCCTTTTCCAAAGGTCCGGGGGGCCAGGGAAGTAAAAAAAGTGGTGCTCCCAAGTCGGACACCCCCGTGCTTGATAATTTCGGGATAGACATTACCAAACTGGCCGAAGAGAACAACCTGGACCCTATCGTTGGACGGGAAAAGGAGATTGAACGGCTGGCCCAGATTCTCAGCAGAAGAAAGAAAAACAACCCGATTCTCATCGGAGAACCTGGCGTGGGAAAATCAGCCATCGCCGAAGGCCTTGCATTGCGCATTGTTGGAAAGAAAGTTTCCCGGATATTGTTTGATAAAAGGGTTGTGAGTCTGGATATCGCCTCCATTGTGGCCGGTACCAAATACCGCGGGCAGTTTGAAGAGCGTATGAAGGCCATTTTGAATGAGCTGACCAAAGTGAACAACGTCATTCTATTCATTGACGAAATTCATACCATTGTGGGGGCAGGAGGAGCTACCGGTTCGCTTGATGCTGCCAACATGCTTAAACCCGCCCTTGCGCGCGGTGATATTCAGTGCATTGGGGCCACCACCCTCGATGAATACCGTCAGCACATCGAAAAAGACGGAGCCCTCGAGCGGCGTTTTCAGAAAGTGATGATTGAAGCGACCTCGGTAGAGGAAACCATTGAAATCCTCAATAACATCAAAAGCCGGTATGAAGACCATCATAATGTCATGTTCACTCCGGAGGCACTCAAAGCGTGTGTAAAATTAACCGAACGTTATATCTCCGACAGGTACCTTCCCGATAAAGCCATCGATGCGCTAGACGAAGCAGGCTCAAGGGTTCATATTTCCAATATAAATGTACCCGATCGCATCGTCAAACTGGAAGAAAAAATTGAAAAAACCAAGGAGGAAAAGATTGGTGCTGTAAAAAGTCAGAATTTTGAGCTGGCAGCCAATTTCAGGGATAAAGAAAAGAACCTCCTGCAGTTGCTCGATAAGGAAAAAGAGAACTGGGAGAAAGAACTTCTTAATCACCGCGAAACGGTGAGCGAGGACAAAGTTGCAGAGGTTGTGGCCATGATGTCTGGTGTTCCTGTTCAGCGTATTGCACAGGCTGAAGGCAAGCGGCTCATGAATATGGGGAAAGACCTGAAGACCAAAGTGGTTGGACAGGATGATGCCATCAAAAAAATTGTCAAAGCTATTCAGCGTAACCGTGCCGGATTAAAAGATCCCAACCGGCCTATCGGTTCGTTTATTTTTCTGGGACCAACGGGAGTTGGGAAAACACAATTGGCTAAAGTGCTGGCCACTTATCTTTTCGATAGTCTGGATTCACTTATCCGGATTGATATGAGCGAATACATGGAGAAATTTTCCGTTTCGCGGCTTGTAGGTGCTCCTCCGGGTTATGTCGGCTATGAAGAGGGCGGACAGTTAACCGAGAAAGTGCGTAGAAAGCCCTACTCTGTTGTGCTGCTCGACGAAATGGAAAAAGCACATCCGGACGTATTTCACCTGCTGCTTCAGTTGCTTGATGAAGGACGACTGACCGATAGTCTGGGAAGAAGTGTGGATTTCCGGAATACCATCATCATTATGACGTCCAACATCGGTACAAGGCAGCTCAAGGATTTCGGACGTGGTGTAGGCTTTACTATTAACAAAGGGTCGATGTCGGATAATGAACATGCCAAATACATTGTCCAAAAAGCATTGAAAAAAGCCTTTGCACCCGAATTCCTGAACCGGATTGATGATGTGGTGACATTCAACCAACTGGACAAAGAGCATATCCATAAAATTATTGATATCGAAATCAAAGATTTGTATGGTCGTGTAGAGGCGCTCAATTACAAACTGAAAATTTCTCCGGCAGCCAAGGATTTTCTGGCTGAAAAAGGGTTTGATCCGCAGTTTGGAGCCCGGCCGCTGAAAAGGGCTATCCAAAAATACCTGGAGGACGAAATGGCCGAAATCATCATCAAGGCTTCCATAACCGAAGGAGATACCATTTCGGTTGGATTCGATAAAAAAAATGAAAAACTTCTAATACGGATATTATCCAACAAAAAGGAAGTGAGTAATTAAGCAATTTATAAGTACAAAAAAGCCTGGTTCACCAGGCTTTTTTATGGCTTATAAGCCAATACAAAAATGCAGATATCGTCAGTCTGTGACGCTTCCCCTTTGTAAATTTCAAGGCTTTTTTCCATTCGGTTGACCATATTCTCGGGAGACAACCCTGTCAGGTGACGAAGATTATCTTTAAACCGCTGTATTCCAAAATATTCTTTATTTTCATCAACCAACTCATTTACCCCGTCGGTATATAAAATGATCTTATCTCCCGGCTCAAGCTTAATTCTTGATTCACGGTATTGCTTTTCTGGATACAATCCAAGCGGAAGGCCATGGGATTGATTCAGCTCGATGATTTTTCCATTGGGCTTGAGAATATATGGAATAGTATGCGCTGCATTGCAATAGTTTAATTTCCCTTTTTTGAGATTCAGAATCCCCAGAAACAACGTTAAAAAAAACTGGTGCTGATTGCTGGTGAATAAATCCTGATTGGCTTTTTTAACAATATTGCTGGCTTTTTTGAAGGAAGCATTGTTCTTGATAATGGTTTGGGCAATACTCATAAAAATGGCAGCCGGAATCCCTTTTCCCGATACATCGCCTATCGTGAAAACAAGATTATCATCATCCACAAAAAAATAATCGAAGAGATCGCCACTCACTACCCTGGCTGGCTTAAACAACGCATACAAATCAATATCATCTCTCTCGGGGAATGCAGGAAAATGGGTCTTAATCAAACTTTGCTGGATTTCAGAAGCTTGTTGAAGGTCCTGCTTTCTCCGGGAGCTCTGGAGTTCCTCCCGGCTTTGTGCAATTCGGTATTTTTCGAACCAGCTTTTAAGGTAATTCAAACTGTCGGAAACCTGCTTTACCTCATTCAGCGTTTTTACTTTAGGAATTTTTTTGCCCGGAGGCCTGCTCAGAATGTCCAGCTCCCTGGTAACCAGGCTGAGCGGCTCAATAAGTCTTTTGGATATATAGGTAATAATAAAAAAGATGACAATAATTCCGGCCACAGAGAAAAAAAGCATCCGAAAAATCAGAATGTATAGCTCCTGGAATAGCTCATGGTAAGGCATGATGAAAATTAAAAACCAGCGGTTCTCATTGGTCGGCGTGTAATACACCCAACTCTTCTCAAAATTGAGTGGTCGTGGATGGGCAATGACCGAGCCGGTCTTGTTATGCGACAAAATTTCAGAAATATTTATTTTTTCGCTGTCAATAACATCAGAAGGCAGAGTAAACAAATTTTCCTTTAATATATTCTCATTTCGGGGATGCGTGATATACTTTCCCTTTTTGTTTACAAGAAAAGCATAACCGCGTTTTCCGATTTCCATCTGGTTGATGGTTTCATTTATTTCTGAAAGCGATAGTTCCGAAATAACGATGCCGGCTTGAATCTTTTCTCCGTTTTCGGAAACCGTCCAAACCGGACAATAAAAAGAGACGATAACCTGATTGTTTTCAAGACAACGGTAAGGTTCGGACCATCCGGGCTCCACCAGGCGGTTATCCGGATTCAAAATATCCTTATTGGTGTTGCAATAGGAAATGACACTATCGCTTTCCTGGAATTGAAGATTATTCCCCTCGCGGTTCATCAAAAAATGAAGATGGGGCAACGATACCGATGAATCCAGGGAGACGTGAATGGCATTTAAAAAGGAGTATTCTTCCATAATCAGTGAAAGCAACTCTTCTGTATCTCCATTCCGGGCATAATAAACAACTTGTTCCGAAACATTCTGGGTTAATTCCCTTGTGGAGGAAATGTAACCATTAATCTCCATGTTCACTTTGGAACTTAAACCAATTGCCTTGTTCTCGATATTTTCACGCAATATCTGCTGATTGAATAAGAACGTGGCAATAATAAACACCAGAAAAACCCCTATTACCGCTAGCGAAATAAATATGCTTAACCGGTATGCTATCGATCTGTTAAACATTCCTCTTCTTCTACCTGTCTGTTAATGTTATACAATTTAAGGATTATTTTTCAAAATAACCATTATATTGTATAATTCTGCATTGAATATCAATGGTTGTAAATCCCGAAAAAGTCCTGTAAATTGGTTCATCGATTGGTTTTCCCGTCACTTGTTATAATTAAAAAACTCAAAATCAAGATGATAAATATCGGCAACAATGCGTTTCGTCTCTTCATCGTAATATTTTTTCCACGATTGACGGGTAGAAGTGTTGGTTTTACGAAGCCGGATCGGATTCATTTCCATCTTTTCGCAAAAAGCATTGAAATCCTTTTCCAGATTTTCCATTCTCAAGGTTGTTTCCACTTCGGGCTCACCATGCTGATTATAAATCCAAAAAACCTGTGGAAAAAAATGTAGTTGATTTTCGGCCGCTTCGTGAAGTCCGTTTTTTACAAAATCTAGAAAACCGGAAAAAGGCAGAAGGAATCTTTCATTGTCGGTTAAATCTTTTTTATGTCTGCTTTTATATCGCAGGTAATGGTAGGCAGAAACCACACGGTCGTATGGATTTCGTGAAATACAAAAAGCATGCAATTTCTTTTTGGCACGGTAATCTGTCAAAAGCCGTTTGTTTCTTCGCCGAATATTATGGGTTATCACCTTTATGCCATTCTTTTTACAAAATGGACGAATGGTGTTTCCCGCATTCTTGGGGATGTGTACAAAATAAAATTTCCGGCTCATTGCTTTTTATTCTTTTGGGGTTCATTTTTAGTTTTTTTTAGGGCCAGAAATTTTGTTTCCTGCACCTCTCCCATCAAACGATTTGATTCTATTAATGTTGTACCCCAATTTACTCCGCTGTGGAAGAATAACATCATTGGTGTGAAAAAGATCAACAATTT
>CAYTDH010000323.1:1087-5632 GCA_964436325.1 uncultured Tangfeifania sp. | reverse complement strand
GAAGATTACGCTTTCGAAGCCAGATGGAGAGAACGAATTCGCGGAACAGTCTGGGCCAGTTTCGATGGCGGGAAGACATGGCCGGTAAAAAGGTTGGTGGATGAAGGGAATTTTGCCTACTCATCACTGGCCGCAGGACGCGAAGGAACGCCATCAGAAGGGATGATTTATCTTTTATATGAAAGTGACGGTGGCGCGAAAATGGCGCGTTTTAACCTGGATTGGGTAACAAATGGCAGAGACTGGAGAGAATTTATAAAAGATTAACCATCTTAAATGAAACCATTTAACAACAAAGCGATTTACGGAAACTGGGCGACCCTTCTTCTTGCCACCGGCAAAGAGGATTCCATCGATTATAAAAAACTCGCCGATGAAATCGATGTTTTGATTTCGTCAAAACCAAATGGCATTTATTCAAACGGTACAGCAGGTGAGTTTTATTCCCAGACTGAAGATGAATTTGACCGGATAAGTGAAATTTTAGCAGAGAAATGCGAAAAAGACAGCATTCCATTTCAAATTGGAGTAAGCCATATGAGTCCGCAGATTTCATTTGAGCGGTTAAAGCGAATCCGCCACCTTCAGCCCGCTGCGGTTCAGGTAATTTTACCCGACTGGTTTCCGGTAACCCTTGAAGAAGCTATCATCTTTTTACAAAAAATGGAAGAGGCAGCCGGTGGGATTAGCTTGATTCTTTATAATCCTCCCCATGCCAAAAAAAGATTAAACCCGGAAGATTGGGCTGTAATAAAAAAACAAGTTCCATCGTTGGAAGGATTGAAAGTTTTTGATCAGAACGGGGATACTGAATGGTATGCTGAAATGAGAAAAAACAGCGCCGGCCTGTCGGTTTTTATTCCCGGACATCGGCTGGCAACAGGGATAAAATCAGGCGCACATGGTGCTTATTCCAATGTTGCCTGCCTGAATCCGTTTGCCGCACAGAAATGGTATAACCTGATGGTTAAAGACATGGACGCTGGTCTGGAGCTGGAATCAAGAATTAATGTATTTATGAAAAAATTTATAGAACCACTTATTACGGTGCATCATTACCCAAATCATGCCTGCGACCGGTTTATGGCCGTTTTGGGTGGCTGGGCTGATGTGGGTGAAAAACTCCGGTGGCCATACAAATCAGTACCACGTGAATATGCAGATGAAATTAGAGAAGAAGCGCGCACTATAATCCCGGAATTTTTTGAAAAATTTTAAACTATGACACCAAAAGAACGAATAGCTGCAGCAACTGCACATGTTGAACCCGATAAAGTACCAACGCACATCAATGCAACAAAGTGGGTGGTTGAAAAATTGAAAACTGCCCTTAATGTGGATTCCGATAAAGCCTTATTGGAAGCCTTACACATTGATGTATATGATATGCGCGGCATCGACATTCATTCAGGAACAGCACCGAAATATACAGGGCCTGAAAATGAATTTTTCCCTGAAGACTGGGCTGGCGCAATCAATAGTTTTTGGAGAATAAAGGAGTTCGAAAACCTTACCGATTCGGGCTGGAATATGGAAATGGAAGCCCCGCCGCTGACAAATGCTGCTTCAATTGAAGAATTGAAGCATTATCCTTGGCCCGACAACAACTGGTTCGATTATTTAGATTTAAGGGATAAACTGGAATGCTGGAAAGATTTTTCGATTATGGCCTCAGGCGCATCTGTTTTTCAACACGCTACCTATCTGCGGGGAATGGATACGCTGATGATGGACATGATGGCCAATCCTGAAGCGGCTAATTTTGTATTGGATAAATTCACGAATTTCTATTATGAATATTACCGGCGCATGTTTGAAGTGGCCGGCGATTTGATTGATGTTTTTGCCCTTGCCGACGATTTCGGGATGCAAAATACATTGCTGATTGGCCCCGAAATGTTCGATGAGTTTGTTGCCCCGCGATTAAAAAAGATGGCTGATTTGGTACATTCGTACAACATTAAACTGTTGCTCCACAGTTGCGGAGATATTGAATCCTTGATTCCACGCTTTATTGAACTGGGAGTTGATATTTTGGATCCCATTCAGCCTGAAAGCATGGACCCCGTTGCAATAAAGCAAAAATATGGGAATGACATTTGTCTAAGGGGCGGTATTAGTGTTCAAAACGTGGTTTCACGGGGTAAAGTGGAAGAAGTTAAAGCTGAAGTCAAACGAATTATTGGAGCACTGAAACCAGGTAGCGGATATATTTTTTCACCGGGGCATCCCGTTCTACAGGATGATATTCCTGTTGAAAATATTATTGCAATGTACGAAACCGGCTATCAATTTGGCTTTTATTAAACTGTAAATAATTATAAATATATGAAAAAATCAATGAATCGTTTTGTTTTAATGCTGTTTGTTGCCGTCTTGTTTTCGTGTGAAACAGGCGAGCAAAATCCCTTTTGGAACGAGGGTGAATCCTTTTTTGAGGTTCAGGAACTCTTTGCGGATGAGCGCTTTCCGAATGTTGTTGTGGGAACCGACGGAACCGTGTTAGCCACCTGGGGGCGCGAAAACTACCGTGTGCGGCGCAGTGAAGATGGCGGGAAAACCTGGGGGCCCGAAATAACCATTGCCAATCCCGGGTTTCAGGGAGGAGGTACCACCGTAGATGAAAACTCCGGTGATATCCTGGTTTTTGTGGAGGAGGGCCATCCGGTGGCACCGCTCCATGTTTACCGGAGCACCGACCAGGGGAAAACCTGGCAGGAAGAAGAGGTTACCATTCTACCCAACAGCCTTGGACATATTCCCTCCATGCACATGAATGAGCATGGAATCACCTTAAAGCATGGCGAATATGCCGGTCGTTTAATAAGGCCCACCCGGTATTATGGCGATGGCAATGACCGGGAATACTGGGACAGTCACTATACCAATGCCATGTTTAGTGATGATGGGGGAAAGACCTGGCAGGCCAGTGAGCCCTTCCCTGCCATGGGAACCGGGGAAGCTACCATTGCTGAACTTTCTGACGGTACCCTGTATTACAATTCGCGCCGCCATAAATCAACCGACGGGCTCAATCCCCGGATGAGGTATGTCGCCTGGAGCTACGACGGCGGAAAAACCTGGGAGGACCTTTCTGTAAGTGACGTTCTTCCCGACGGCTCGCAGCATCGCGATTACGGACTGATGGCCGGTCTTGTCAGGCTTCCTGTGGAAGGCCACGATATTTTGCTCTTTAGCAATATTGAATCGGAGGAGGGTCGGCACCATGGAACGGTGTGGGCCAGCTTCGACGGCGGAAAAACATGGCCTGTAAAGCGCCTGGTGGATGAGGGAAGCTTTGCCTATTCCTCCATGACCGCAGGAAGAAAGGGAACCCCCTCAGAAGGAATGATTTATTTGTTCTATGAAAGCGATGGCGGAGCAAAAATGGTCCGCTTCAACCTCGATTGGATCACGGAGGGGAAAGACTGGAAAACGTTTTTACCCGAATAATTCCTGAAACGAAGTTCGACGGAGTCAACTATTCGGGTTAAATTGTGCCTTCAATTCTTTTTTTATTTTGGAACATCGCAATTCAATAATCTTGATTAGATTTATGCTTTGGAAAAGGAGAAAAGAACCTGTTGATGCGAGTCTGCGTTGAAAAAATGAATTGCTTTCCCGGAAAGAAAAAGAGTGTTTTCCTGAGGGTGTTTCCCTGATTTATAATGCTGCATCCTTTGAGGAAGCCCGCCACATAGTTAAGAATTAGAATAACAAACAATGAAGAATTTCTTTTTTAGTAAGTTGACGCTTATTTTCGGAGGGAGTCTGCTGCACCTCTTCTTTTTGGGGTGCAGTTCACCCGGCACACAGGAAACAGGGGATGTTGATTCCCATTGCCTCGATCCCTATCGCCCGCAAATTCATTATTCCCGGGATACAGGTTGGTTGAGCGATCCTAACGGGTTGTATTATCTTGATGGGGAATGGCACCTGATGTACCAGGGTTTTTCAAACAGAAAAAAATGGGAAGGCACCAACTGGGACCATGCCGTCAGCACTGACCTGCTGCACTGGAACCATTTGCCAACGGTTTTTAAAGGCGGTAATCAAATCAGTTACTATTCCGGTTCGGTATATATAGATACCTTAAATGCCAGCGGCCTGGGGGAAAACGGGCAGGTGCCGGTTCTGGCCTACTATACCACGCATCCCATGGGAGGTCACCCGGTTAGGCCCAACCAGAACAGGATATCCATCGGATATTCGCTCGACAACGGCAAAAGCTGGCAATATGGCGACAGGCACATTATCGACAATCCATCGGTTCCTGCTGAACGCGATCCATCGGTTTTCTGGCACGAACCTTCGCAGAAATGGGTGATGGCTACCATCGGAAAACATCGTATCCGTTTTTATTCCTCTGAAAATCTGCTTGACTGGACCTTTGAAAGCGAGTCCCTGGAGGGCAGCTCGTGGGAATGTCCTGACTTGAATATGATGACTGTGGAAGAAACAGGAGAGCAAAAAGTGGTTTTGATTACCAGCAAACACGGTGTTCCCAACTCATCGCACGGAACGGCTTACCATGTCGGCACGTTT
>CAYTDH010000323.1:0-1077 GCA_964436325.1 uncultured Tangfeifania sp. | reverse complement strand
GAAGATACTACCGGAACCGGTCAGTGGATCGACTGGGGGTCTGACTTCTATGCAGGAATAACCTATTCCAATGTGCCCGACGGGCGCGTGCTGTTCCAGTCGTGGTTTGGCTGGCCGGCCCAGTTTCACAAAAGTTTTGCACGAACCAGCAAGTTTTCCGGAACCATGAATTTAATCCGTGAACTGACCTTGCACCGGCAGGGTGATGGGACCCATTTTTTGCGAACAATGCCCATTGATGAATACAAAAAACTGCGGACAGATTCCATGAAGATGGAGGATTTTGTGGTGGCCGGCCGAAAGAATATCCTTGAAAATATTGGCTCCCATGAGCCCATGGAAATTATCCTGGAAGCAACACTGGATGAGGGCGCTACTTTTGGAATCCGGTTAAAGAATGATTTCGGAGAAGATTACGTTTTCCATTATGATAACTGGCATGAACATTTTATGGGGGACCGGACCAAAGCCGGAACCGTGCCAAGGCATTATACCAAAAACTACAACGATCTCTCCCGCATGCCTTATAAGCTGGATGGACAACGGTTAAAACTCCGCATTTACTGGGATGTAAGCACATTTGAGGTTTTTGTGGATGAAGGGAAAGAGGCTTTTTCCCAACTGTTTTATCCACGCGAACCGTTCACCACCCTTGAACTCTTTGCAAAGGGGGGAAAAGGCACAGTGGAATCGCTTACCATTTATGATTTAAAAAGTATATGGAAAAAAGAATAAATCATGGTTTTACCTCCCGTGAGTTTTTTGGACCAATTGCATTCCGATTTTCAGGATTTGTGGAAATAAATATCATGAATAAACACCCAATAAAAAAAACAGACAGCATGCCCGACTGGAAAGGAGGTTGGCGTTTTGGAATGACGGTTTGGGCCTCTTTTAACGGTAACCAAACCTGGCCCGTTAAGCGGATGGTTGATGCCGGACACAGCGCTTATTCTTCCATTGCGGCTGATGAAGATGGAACCATTTACCTGCTTTATGAGGGCGGGGAACAACAGTTGTATGATGAAACGAGTCATGTCCGCCGGCGGACACACAGGAGAAACATTATAAATGACG
>CAYTDH010000322.1:0-5657 GCA_964436325.1 uncultured Tangfeifania sp. | reverse complement strand
AGGGGGCGCAGACCGGCAAAGACACTCAAAATATCGCTGCGGACAGGTTGTTTATTCAGGTATTTCCCGGCTGTTTCGAGGACAAAATCAACTTCCTCATTCAGGGGAACTGGTTCAAGCGAATGCTGATTCATAAGGGTATCGGTTGTTCCCAGCAACACATGGCCATGCCAGGGCACTGCAAACATAACACGACCGTCGGAGGTATGAGGAACCATGATGGCGTTTTCTCCGGAAAGAAAATCCTGGTTTAAAATAAGGTGAATCCCCTGACTGGGGGTTATCATCTCCGGCTTGGAAGGTTCATCCATTTGCAGAATTTCATCTGCAAAAACCCCGGTGGCATTAATCACTACTTTTGCGGTCAAATCAAACGTTTCACCTTTTTCCTGGTCAACAGCCACGACACCGCTAACCAGTTCTCCGCTTTTCTTCAGGCCGGTAACTTTGCAATAATTTACTACCGTAGCCCCGTAATCGCTGGCAGTCAGGGCAAGGCTCACAGCCATCCTTGAATCATCAAACTGCCCGTCATGGTAGATCACTCCTCCTGTTAATCCTTCATGGGCAACGGAGGGTAAAGCCTCCAGTGCCTCTTTCCGCGACAGGTGTCTGGAGGGCCCCAGCCCCAAATTGCCGGCCATCAGGTCGTACACTTTGAGTCCAATGGTGTAAAACGGCCCTCCCCACCATTCGTAAGTCGGGATAATGAACGACTGGTTGGTGACCAAATGGGGTGCATTTTTAAACATCAGTCCCCGTTCTTTCAGGGCTTCAAAAACCAGAGAAATATCTCCCTGTTGCAGGTAACGGACCCCGCCATGCACCAGCTTGGTACTGCGGCTTGAGGTGCCTTTTGAAAAATCGGACTGTTCCAGCAGCAGGGTTTTATATCCCCTCGAAGCGGCATCTACTGCACAGCCCAATCCGGTGGCTCCACCCCCGATGATTATAATATCCCACTTGCCATTACGCACTTTTCTGAACATTGCATCCCGCTCTTTCATGTGCTTATAATTATTTATTTTTTATGGTAACACATAAAACTCGCCATCTAAACATTTTCCTGTGTGTTCCGCCAACAGGCGGTTCATGGCTCGTTTCATCTCAATTGATTTTTATTTTTCTTCATGCGATTCGTACCAGCCTCTGCTGCGCTCTATGGCTTTTTTCCAGTTTCCCTTTAAAAGATCATACTTCCCGGCAGGAGCTTCAGGAATGAAGGTACGATCGATTTGCCATTGCTTTTTAATCGCCTCCACACTCTCCCAGAAGCCGATGGCCAGTCCTGCCAGGTAGGCAGCCCCCAGGGCAGTGGTTTCGGTTATCCGGGGTCGGGCAACCCGGGTATGGATCGCTTCTGCCTGAATTTGCATCAGGAGGTTATTCACAGCGGCCCCCCCGTCTACCCGCAACTCATGCAAGGCTATTCCTGAATCCTCCACCATCGTTTCGATGACTTCCATGGATCGAAAAGCAATGGCCTCCAGGGCAGCCCGGGCAATATGAGCCTTCCCTGTACCACGGCTCAAACCGATGAGGGTTCCGGTGGCATAGGGATCCCAGTAAGGAGCCCCCAGACCGACAAATCCCTGTACAAAAGAAACGCCTCCGCTGTCTTCCACCTCTCCGGCCAGCGTTTCAATCTCGGAAGAAGACCGGATAATTCCAAGCTGATCGCGAAGCCACTGAACGACTGCCCCGGCCACAAAAATACTTCCTTCAAGGGCATAGGTAACATCCTCGCCAATTTGCCAGGCAATGGTGGTAAGAAGCCTGTGCCTGGAAGGAACGGGTTTCTTACCGGTGTTCATCACAACAAAGCACCCGGTTCCATAGGTGTTTTTCACCATGCCCTCCTCTATACACATCTGCCCGAAAAGGGCAGCCTGCTGGTCTCCTGCAATACCAGCAATGGGAATCTCCGAACCAAAAATATTCCTGTCGGTATATCCGTAAACCTCACTGCTTGTCCTTATTTCCGGCAACATCTCCGGCGGAATATCAAGAATCTCAAGAATCTCCCTGTCCCATTCAAGGGTATGGATATTAAACAAAAGGGTCCGGCAGGCATTGGTAACATCCGTCAGATGCAACCTTCCTCCTGTCAGTTTCCAGATTAACCAGGTATCAACGGTTCCGAAGGCCAGTTCTCCGGCCCTGCCCTTCTCCCGGGCACCAGGAATGTTATCGAGTATCCATTTTAATTTAGTACCCGAGAAATAAGCATCGATGACCAAACCCGTTTTGGCAGTGATCTTCTCTTCCAGCTGCTTTTCTTTCAATTGATCACAGATTCCTGCGGTGCGGCGATCCTGCCAGACGATGGCATTGTAAATGGGCTCTCCGGTTTTGCGGTCCCATACGATGGTGGTTTCGCGCTGATTGGTTATGCCAATCGCAGCAACTTCGGAGGCAGTAATTTTTTGCTTCTCCAGTACCTCCATCGCTACCAGACTCTGGCTTTTCCAAATATCGGCAGGATTGTGTTCAACCCATCCCGCACGAGGATAAATTTGTTGAAACTCCTGCTGGGCAATGCCCACTATTTCACCGGAATGATTAAATAAAATGCCCCTGTTACTCGTGGTCCCGGAGTCCAGAGATAAAATAAATTTTTGCATGACTTGATTATTGGTTTTTCATTGGCTGCAGGTGCTAAAAACAACCTGAAATTACATTTTTTTGGCAAATCTCTTTGCATAATATGGGGGTTATTATGCATTTTTTTTCATTATCTGCTCTTTTTGTCCAAAGAAGCAGAGGAAATTAGCCTTATTATTTCCATTCCCTGTAAAATTCTTCCTATTTTTGTCCCTTTTTCAAAGGGAAATGAAACAGGGCAATTGCACGTTGTAATTACCCGGCAGG
The DNA here is from genome assembly GCA_964436325.1 of uncultured Tangfeifania sp. Lineage (GTDB taxonomy): Bacteria > Bacteroidota > Bacteroidia > Bacteroidales > Prolixibacteraceae > Tangfeifania. Next base: position 2,786 of record CAYTDH010000322.1, on the reverse strand, counting down.
AAAAGTAAGGGGATTAAACCGCCAATGCTAAAGGCATGAATATAAAAAAGGACAAAGTTGCAGTGATAGGAAGCGGAAGCTGGGCTACCGCCATCTCCAAAATGCTTCTTGAGAATGTGAAGGAGATTAACTGGTTTTTCCGGAAAAAGGAAACCATTCAAAGTTTCAAAAAACTCGGATACAATCCCCGCTATTTGCAAAGCGTGGAATTTGATACCCGGCGTATTCATTTTTACAGCGACATCCATCAAATCATTAAGGACTCAGACATTCTCGTTCTGGCTGTTCCTTCGGCTTTTCTGCCCCGCATTCTGGAAAAAGTAAAAACCGGATTCAGCAATAAGTATATTCTTTCGGGCATTAAGGGAATTGTTTCCAAAGACAATCTTCTGGTCGTAGAATACCTTCAAAAAAATTACCAGGTACCCTTTGAGATGATGGGGGTTATTGCCGGCCCATGCCACGCGGAAGAGGTGGCCCTTGAAAAACATTCCTACCTGACCGTGGCCAGTCAGGACCAGGAAAAAGCTGCCCATTTTTCCAGGTTAATTCACTGTGACTACATTTTCACCTCGGTGTCCGACGATATTTGGGGAACGGAATACACCTCTGTCATTAAAAACATCATTGCCATCAGCGCAGGCATTGCGCACGGATTAAGGTATGGCGACAATTTTCAGGCAGCGCTGGTCTCCAATGCCATCCAGGAAATAAAACGGTTTGTGGACACGGTCCACCCCATCACCAGAGACATCAAAGATTCAGCTTACCTGGGTGACCTTATGGTAACTGTTTATTCCCAGTTCAGCAGAAACCGGACTTTTGGCACGATGATAGGTAAAGGGTACTCGGTAAAAAATGCCATTCTGGACATGAACATGATCGCAGAAGGGTATTTTGCCTCCCGATCCATCCACGAAATCAATAAAAAATATGGCGTCTTCATGCCCATATCCGATACAGTTTACCGCATCCTTTATGAAAATGTATCGCCCAAAAAAGCAATCATGCAGCTCACCCGGAAGCTGAGTTAACCCTTGGCTACCTCATTCTTTTATAAGCATTGATCAATCCATTGGTGGAAGCATCGTGCCCAATAACGGGGGCGTCGTTTTCCAGTTCAGGCAGTATGGCTTTGGCCAGTTGTTTTCCCAGTTCCACGCCCCATTGATCAAAACTGAATATATTCCAGATAACCCCCTGGACAAAAATCTTATGCTCATACATGGCAATCAGAGAGCCCAGGGTGCGGGGAGTAATCTGTTTTACCAGAATGGAATTGGTAGGAATGTTGCCCTGAAATACTTTAAAGGGAAGCAACTGGGCAATTTCTTCACTGGTTTTTCCGGACTCCTGCAACTCACTTTCCACCTGCGCTTCGGTCTTTCCTACCATCATGGCTTCTGCCTGGGCAAAAAAGTTCGCCAGTAGTTTCGGATGATGATCACTCAACGGATTATGGCTCAGAACAGGGGCAATAAAATCACAGGGGACCAGTTTGGTTCCCTGATGAATCAACTGGTAAAAGGCATGTTGTCCGTTGGTGCCGGGTTCTCCCCAGATAACCGGACCGGTTTGGTAGTCAACAGGTTCTCCGCTGCGGTCTACATATTTTCCGTTGCTCTCCATATTCCCTTGCTGAAAATAGGCCGGGAAACGATGCATGTATTGGTCGTAGGGTAAAATGGCTTCGGTTTCGGCACCAAAAAAATTATTGTACCATATGCCGATGAGGGCAAGCACCACAGGAATATTTTCATCGAATTCCATCTTCCTGAAATGATTATCCATAGCATGAGCCCCTTCGAGCAATTCCCGGTAATTTTCAAAACCTATTCCACAGGCAATGGAGAGACCAATGGCCGACCAAAGCGAATAACGGCCTCCCACCCAATTCCAGAATCGGAACATATTTTTGGTATCAATGCCAAAAGCAGCAACCTCTTCCTCATTGGTAGAAACAGCCACAAAATGGTTTTTGACAAACCGCTCCTCTTTGGCCGAAGCCAGAAACCAATCTCTGGCAGAATGGGCATTGGTCATCGTCTCCTGGGTGGTAAAGGTTTTGGAAGCGACAATAAAAAGAGTGGTTTCGGGATGCACTTTTTTCAGGGTCTCAGCAATATGGGTTCCATCTACGTTGGAAACAAAATGAAGATTGATATGCTCCTTCTGATAGGGCTTTAGTGCTTCGGTGACCATAAGGGGTCCGAGATCGGACCCGCCGATGCCGATGTTCACAATATCGGTAATGGCTTTCCCCGTATAACCTTTCCATTCGCCGGAAATCACCGCACCCGAAAACTTCTCCATCTGTTCCAGCACCCGGTTCACTCCGGGCATAACATCTCCGCCATCCACCAAAACAGGATCATTGCTCCGGTTGCGTAAAGCCACATGAAGAACAGCCCGATTCTCAGTAGCATTGATTTTCTCACCGGTAAACATCATTTCAATGGCATCCTTTAAGCCGCATTCAATGGCCAGCTCAGTCAGTAACGACCGTACCGTATCATCCACCCGGTTCTTGGAAAAATCAACCAGTATATCTTCAAACTGCAATGAATATTTTAAAAACCGATCAGCATCCTTCTGAAAAAGATCCTTAATGTGCGCATCTTTAAATGACGCATAATACTCATTCAGCTTTTTCCAGGCAGTTGTTGTCGTCGGATTCTTTTTTGATAACATATCTTTAAATTTTACATTATTCTCCTTTTTTGGTCTCGAATACGCCCCCTGAAACAGGCCGGGGCCATATGCATACAAAGATAAGGGTTTCTAAA
>CAYTDH010000321.1:0-5678 GCA_964436325.1 uncultured Tangfeifania sp. | reverse complement strand
ATTCCAATTCCATTAACCATTCAGCCTCCAAATTGTTGAAAGCTCATTTTTTTCACCTAAATTTGCACAAATTTTTCAGCATCAATGGAAGAAATAATCCGTAAAGTAATAGAACAGGAGGCGAAAGCTATTCAAAATATACCCGTAACAAAAGATTTTGAAACAGCTATTCACCTCATCATACAGCAGGTTCACCAAAAAGGGGGAAAACTGGTAGCCAGCGGTATGGGGAAAGCAGGCCAGATTGCCCAAAACATTGCCACTACCTTTAGTTCCACCGGCACTCCGGCGGTTTTCCTGCATCCCAGCGATTCGCAGCATGGCGATCTGGGGGTGATTCAGCCCAACGATGTACTGCTCCTCATTTCCAATTCGGGAAAAACCCGTGAAATTCTGGAACTTGTTGATCTTTCCGGAAACCTTCATCCAGGGCTTCCCCTGATTGTTATTTCCGGAAATCCGGAGAGCATGCTGGCAAAAAATGCCCATGCATTCCTGCATACAGGGAATCCCGGGGAGGTATGCCCCCTCAGTCTGACACCAACCACCTCCACCACAGCGATGACCGTTATCGGGGATGCCCTCGTGGTTGCCCTGATGACCAAAATTGGATTTACCAGTCACGATTACGCCAAAAGACACCACGGGGGTTACCTGGGAGATAAATCGAGGTTACAGGCAAGAACCGGACTAACCTGAAAAAGACAAAAATTCATGGACCCGGCCGTTTTTTCTTTCCCGGGTCAAATTGAAAAATAAGAAAAACCATGCGCATCAAAAAAGAGAACAGTGTTGGATTAATCATTGACATCCAGGAAAAACTTTTCCCGGTTATGTGGAAGAAGGAGGAGTTGCTCATTAAATGCACCATCCTCATCAACGGCCTCAACGAACTTGAAGTGCCCCTTGTCGTCTCTCAGCAATACACCAGAGGGTTGGGTGAAACAATTGAAGAAATCCGGCCATTGATACCGGAATTTTCCCCTTTCGAAAAACGCGAATTCAGTTGTTGCGACGAAGCCTCCATTTCACTGAAACTGGAACAGATGCAGGCAAAAAATGTCATCATTTGCGGAATTGAATCCCACGTCTGCGTGTTGCAAACGGCCATCGATCTGAAAGCTATGGGAATGAACCCCGTTGTGGTTATGGATTGTGTCTCCTCCCGCACTCCCGAAAGCATTGAAATGGCCAAAGAGCGGTTTCGTTTTGAAGGAATTATGATGACATCAGCGGAGTCCATCCTGTTTGAGTTAACCCGTTCTTCAGCTTCACCACAGTTTAAAACCATCTCAAAACTTGTAAAGTAAAAACGGTTTCAACCATTGTTTGCAGATTGTTAAAAAAGTTTGGATTTAAAGGAGAGCTATCTGCTTAAAATCATTTACTTTCACCTCATCGAATATTTTTATTTATCGTCCGGTGAATCCATCCTGTATCAGGATGACTATGTATTGCCCACCAGCCGGGGCATGGTTCGTTTCACTGGCCAAAACAAACAGGATAAATGAGCGGATTCTTTGGCAGCATTGCAAAAACCGATTGTGTTTCCCGGGTATTTTACGGAACCGATTACCATTCGCATTTAGGCACCAAACGGGCAGGGATGGCATTTTTTAACTCCGAAAACGGTTTTCAACGGGCAATACACAGTCTGGAGGATGGATATTTCCGAACCAAGTTTGAAAATGACCTCCCCAATTTTAAAGGCAACAAAGGGGTTGGTGTAATCAGCGACACCGAAGCACAACCCATTGTGGCCAATTCGCATCTCGGGAAATTTGCACTTTCCACAGTCAGTAAAATAGGGAATGCCGAAGAGCTGGAGGAGGGCTTTTTAAAAAACCACCGCACCTTTTCGGAAACCAGCCAGGGAAATGTCAATCCCACCGAACTTACAGCAATGCTCATTGCAGACGGAGATAATTTTGTCTCCGGCATTGAAAATGTTTTTGAAAAAGTAAAAGGGTCCTGTTCCATTCTTATTTTAACAGACCATGAAATCATTGCTGCCCGCGACCAACTGGGGAGAACCCCCGTTGTTATTGGCAAAAACCGGGATGGATTTTCGGTGGCCTCCGAATCCTGTTCTTTTTCCAACCTGGGCTATAAAATTGAAAAATTCCTGGGTCCCGGAGAAATTGTGCGCATCACCCCCGAGGGATACGAACAAATACGAAAGCCCGATAAAAAAATGCAGATATGCGCCTTTTTGTGGGTCTACTACGGTTACCCCCCCTCTTATTACGAAGGAATCAATGTGGATGAAACCCGGTACAGATGTGGTGCTTCCCTTGCAAAAAACGATGAAGTGGAAGCCGATTTCGTAGCGGGTATTCCCGATTCAGGACTGGGACATGCCATTGGTTACAGTAACGAGCGCAGGATACCCTACATGCGCCCTTACGCGAAATATACCCCAACCTGGCCCCGCAGTTTCATGCCCCAGAACCAGGTTACCCGCGAATTGGTGGCCCGGATGAAGCTCATTCCCAACCCTTCCATTATCAAAGGAAAACGCGGTATTTTTCTCGACGATTCCATTGTACGCGGAACGCAACTGAAAGACAACACCCGCGATTTGCATAACGAAGGAATTAAAGAAGTGCACATGCGTATCGCCTGTCCTCCCCTCATTTACCCATGCGAATTCCTGAACTTCTCGCGATCGCGAAAAACCCTGGAGCTGGCTACCCGTAAAGCGATAAACCAACTCGAAGGGACGGAAAATGTGGATTTGGAAAAATATTCCAATCCCGATTCGGAAGAATATGCAAAGATGGTGGAGCGTATCCGGAAAAATCTGGGCCTGACCAGCCTTCAATTTCAAAACCTGCATGATCTGGTGGATGCCATCGGAATGCCCAAAAAGAAATTATGCACCCACTGCTGGGACGGGAGCAGTTATTTTAAGAACAAATAAATGCTAGAAATCTGTGCCATCGCTTCGGGAAGTAACGGGAATTGCTATTACATCGGTAACGATAAAGACGCCATATTGATCGATGCCGGCATTTCGTGTAAACAGGTCCTGCTGCGGATGAATTCCAAAGGACTGAATCCCCAAAAAGTGAAAGCCGTTTTCATTTCGCACGAGCACAGCGATCATATGCGCGGGGCAAGGGTGCTGGCCAAACGGCTGAGCATACCTGTTTGGCTGACGGCTAAAACATATTACGCAGCCTATAAAAACATGCAACCAGCCAACCCCCGCTTTTTTATTCCCGGAGCCTCCCTGGAAGCAGGGGAGTTTGTCGTCCATCCCTTTCTCAAAAACCACGATGCAGCAGAGCCCTGCTCATTCCGAATAGAATATGCAGGAAAAAATGTGGGGGTATTTACCGATATCGGTGAACCTTGCGATAATGTGACGTCTCACCTGGGAATGTGCGATGCGGTTTTTCTTGAAACCAATTATGATGAGCAGATGCTCCGGAAAGGGCCTTACCCCTGGTTTTTAAAGCAGCGGGTCGCCTCTTCCAGAGGACATCTTTCAAATAACCAGGCTCTTGATTTACTGGAAGATCATCGGGGTGAACACCTGAAATACGTTCTTTTAAGTCACCTCTCGGCTCAAAATAATACCCCTGAACTGGCCCTTGCCACGCTCAACCACAAACCCCAAAGTTATGAAGTACGGCTGACCTCGCGGTATGAAGCGGGGGAAGTGGTTGTAATTTAAAATAGTAACTAACGTTTGTAAATATCGCCTCTCATTCCGGCAGAAAATAGAATTACAATCAATTCTTCATTCAAAAACTGTTTGGATTACTTGATTTGGAATTGCAGTTTTTTTTCCTGTTGAGTTTTTCAGTTTCCAGTTGATTTTTTTTAATCTCCAAAACCATTTTGGAAAATCCTGTTTAGTTTTTCAGCTCATTTGCAGTCCTTTGAGTCGTCCAGTTGGATTATAACCAACCCTGTACAGGTATTTCTTTGCTCCAGTTACGTTGCTCGTTAAGCTGTTTTGCAAATTCATTTTCCTGTTACACCGTTGGGTGCTCCAGTTAAACAGGATGGATAAAAGAATAACAGGAAAGTACCAAAGGACCAACAGGGGCGGTGACAATCTAAAAGGATAAAAGCAAAGATAGCAGGAAATTAAAAAAAACCAACAGGAAAAAGCCACAGATTAACAGGGAAAACCAAAATCTCAATTTTTTGAAAAAATTATTCCTTTATGATTGACCATTTCTTAAATTTACACCCCAAAAATCACCATGTGGCTGGAAAAATATTCCCTTCTGATTAAGAAGCCCAAAATTACCATTGTTCTCCTCATTGTCATAAATTTCATAGCAAAATCAATTCCGGCGTATTTCCTTGAATTAGGGAATGATGAAGTATATTATTGGACTTATGCAAAATACCCTGATTGGAGCCATTTCGATCATCCTCCCCTGGTAGGGATTTTAATAAAACTTTTTACATTTAATCTTCATTTTGATCATCATTATTTCATCCGGTTGGGGAGTTTGGTGCTGGCATCAGCAAACATTTATCTCATTTATCTTTTGGCTCGGAAATTATCTGGTGAAAAGGCTGGGCTGGTCGCGGCTTTCCTTTACGCAGGATCGATATACTTCAATATTATCAGCGGTTTTTTGATCTTGCCAGATACTCCCCAGGTATTCTTTCTCTTATTGGCTTTAAGATTTTTAATTCCAGCCATTTTTAAAAGAAACCCTGGGAAACTTGAAAAGAGAAATTTAATCATAGCTTCCTTGTTCATTGGTTTAGGGTTCTTATCAAAATACCATTCCCTGTATTATTGGTTTGCCATCATCGCGTATATCCTGCTGTTCAACAGAACGTGGCTAAAAGAAAAGGAATTATATATTTCATTGGTTTGTACATTATTATTGATGTTACCGATTATTTTTTGGAATATTGAAAACAATTATATTTCATTCACTTTTCATCGAGACAGGGTCAGTTTGTTTTCTCATGGCATACATCCGTTATTTTTTCTTCGCAATTTAGCTGGCCAAATAGGATATCAGCATCCAATTCTTTTTGGTTTATTCATCCTGGCAATCTTCCGTTTCCCCAAAAAACGATTCCTTCCCAAGAATGAATTTGCCTTCCTGTTAATCCTTTCCTTGCCTCTGATTTTCTTGTTTGTTTTATTTTCCTTTTTCCGAAGCACTTTGCCTCATTGGTCAGGCATAGGATATCTTTCCCTCCTGCTAATGACTAGTGTCTATATTGTCAAAGAAAATAAAATGGCTTATTACAATTGGGTGGTTGCAGCGATGATGATTACCTTCTCCCTGATCCTGTCTTCCCCCATCCTTTTTAATCAGGTCAACCTATTGGACCAAAACGATAACAAAGACATTCCCCTTCATGAAACAGGAAAAGGAGACTTAACGCTCGACATGTATGGCTGGCAAAAATTTGGGGAGGAAATGGGAAATTGGCTCAGAAAAAACCAGGAAAAAAAACCTGTAATCATTTCCAATAAATGGTTTCCGGCTGCCCACCTTGATTATTATGTTGCCCGGCCCAACGATTTAAAACTATTGGCACTGGGGAAATTAAAAGACATTCATAAATACTACTGGATAAATAAATCACGGGGGAAACTCAATCCTGGAGATGATGCTCTTTTCATTACGACCAGCCCCTATTATAGTTCTCCGGAAAAATTATACAGGCATCATTTTAAAGAAATT
>CAYTDH010000320.1:3395-5680 GCA_964436325.1 uncultured Tangfeifania sp. | reverse complement strand
GCTTTTAACATTGATGATGTCATTCCATCCGGTGTTTCTGTGAACAGTGTCCGGGTCTTTGGTGGAAGTCCCACTACTGAAATGGCCCTGACTGCCAATTCAGGATCGGATATTATCGCTTCTTCCATTACCTCAAACTTTTTCAATTCCGGCAACCTGGGGTATCCGGTGAATGATCTGCAGCTTTCCATGGTAGGTTCACTTCCGGCAGGCAACTGGATCAATATGTACATCTATTTTACGGTGGAACCCAATCCTCCGGGCACCGTTGTTGAAAACTGCGCTTCTTTCGACGGGCTTTCCAACAGCCTAACGCTTCAGGATGCCTGCGTTTCCTTTACTGTAGCTGATGGTGAACCGAAGCCTTGTGTTCTGAAAGAGGTATGTTCACCCGATGACAGTTATGATCCCGGGGATATCCTGAGATTCCGTCTGCGCGTGCAAAATATCGGCAGTGCTGATATTACCGGGGCAACCATTCAGGATATGCTCCACAGTAACTTTAACTATGTGGGGAATGAAACCTATTATTCCATCAACGATTACAATCCGCCCTGTTCCGGAGGCGGAGGAATTCCCTCGGGAGCAACTCCCTGGACCGGAGTGGTTCCGGGCCACAGCGGCAACAACCTCTCCTGGTCGCTTCCCGACATCGATTCCGATTGCCAGTTGTTTTACACCGGGTATTGTGGTTATTATGGTACGTGGGGACTTCCTTACTACTATATTGAATTTGATGTGATGGTCGACAGCATGGCGATGCCCGGCGTGACTCCCAATGAATATGAAATTTCCGGAGGAAACCTCACTTCTCCTGTAACTTCCAATACGGCCAATGTTTTGGTGATTGCCAGCTTCGGACAGGAAGTTGAAAAGCAGGTAAGCAGTGACAATGGCAGTAACTTTGCTTCCTCGGCAACGGTGAATGCCGGTAACAACGCCCGTTTCCGCCTCAATTATAAAAATACCTCCAATGTTCCGGTAACTTCCGTGCGCCTGGCCGACCTGCTGGCCATGAACGACGGGAATGACGACTGGCTGGTTCTTGACCGGAACACTTCAAGGGGAAGCCAGTTCGATTTAATATACGATAACAACCATTCCACCTCACTGCTTCCTTCAGGAACGGCTCCTTCACCCACCCTTGGATATGCAGCAGGACAAAACATCTGCCTTCCTGATTTTGGGTTAAATACCGGGTGCAATTCCGTGACCTGGGGATCCACCGCCGACCAAAATGTAAAAGTGGATTACGGGTCATTTCTTTTAGGCTCCGGTGTTACAGTACGCGAGGACTTTGATGTGACCGTTCCTGATACAGCGACGGTGCAGGATAAGGCCTGCAATGATTTTGCCGCCGTTTCAACCGCCAGTTTCCTGCTTGACGGCACACCGCAGTCGGTTGCATTAACGCCCATTGCTGCGCCACCGGTCTGTATTACTGCTGACCCGGTAGTAGCAGATAATTGCTGTGAGCAGATTAAAACCGATATTGTGCAGGATCCGGATCTTGGAGATTGCTGTGCACGCCTGGTCACCGAGTGTGAAGTGGATTCAGTAATTGCCACCATTCACAACGGAACGTTCTCTGCTGCCAACTGGAACTGTGGATCCCTGCCTTCTGATTACATTGGAGAGAGTTCCTACACTTTTGATGCTGCACAGTGTGCTGTGGATATGACCACCTGTGTAACTCCCGATTCCAGCGGCCTGGTCACCATTCATTACGAAATTCATTTTGCCAACGGTGAAGTGTGTGAAGAACGTGTACAGATGGATTGCAAAGCACCGGATCCCGAATGCTGCGAAAATGTCAAGGCAGAGGTTGTGCAGGCTTCTGAACTGGGAGAATGCTGTGCCCGCCTTGTCACCGAGTGTGAAGTGGATTCAGTAATTGCCACCATTCACAACGGAACGTTCTCTGCTGCCAGTTGGAACTGCGGCACCCTGCCCTCTGATTACATCGGAGAAAGTACATACACCTTCGATGCAGCGCAGTGTGCTGTGGATATGACCACCTGTGTAACGCCTGATTCTACGGGGGTGGTTACCATTCATTACGAAATCCACTTTGCCAATGGCGAAGTGTGTGAAGAGCGCGTTGAGATGGATTGCAAAGGTCCTGAGCCCGAATGCTGCGAAAATGTCAAGGCCGAAGTTGTACAAGCTCCTGAATTGGGAGAGTGCTGTGCTCAACTGGTCACCGAATGTGAGGTGGACTCGGTAATTGCCACCATTCATAACGGAACGTTCTCCGCAGCCAACTGGAACTGCGGTGCCCTGCC
>CAYTDH010000320.1:0-3385 GCA_964436325.1 uncultured Tangfeifania sp. | reverse complement strand
TCCTACACCTTCGATGCCGGTCAGTGTGCCGTAGATATGACCACCTGTGTAACTCCTGATTCTACCGGCGTAGTCACCATTCATTACGAAATTTATTTTGCCAATGGTGAAGTATGTGAAGAGCGCGTTGAGATGGATTGTAAAGCTCCGGATTCCGGCTGCTGTGATAAGGTGCAAACAGAAATAGTGCAGGATCCCGACCTGGGAGAATGCTGCACCAAACTGTCAACAGAATGTGAAACCGATTCGATAATGGTCCTCCTGGGTAACGGCACGTTTGCCTCTGCAATGCTAAACGGCACTTCGATCTCTGGTGGTTTTACAGGACAAAGTTCCTATACATTTGACACCAATTCATCCCCTGCCAGTCTGGTTCATTGCATCACACCCGATACCACAGGGGTGGTTACAGTGGATTACATGATCTATTTCTCCAACGGGGATGTATGTGAACGGTCCATGGAATTGGATTGCGCTGCACCTGCGGCATCGGAATGCTGTCCGGTTGTTGATTTTAACTTAAGGCGCAGGTGGCCTTTCTGGGGAACATTGTCAGGTACATTTGAGATCACCAATCCTGATCCTTCCTCCCCCATCTGTTCTGTGGAGATCAGTTCATCGCCGTCAGGGAGTTTCAGTACAGGGAACCTGATCATTGATGGCTCACCCTCTTCCCAGCCATGGACTTCCTCTTCCATTCCGGCGTCCGGCACGCTCAGTCCTGCTGCTGTTAACGATATGCAGTTTAACCTGATTGCCACCGGTTACAACGGTACCGTAACCATTTGCATTGTGAAGTGTGACGGAACCCGTTGCTGCTATGAATTCAACTGGAACAGCAAACCCGTTATAGACATTGGTGTTGAATTGGATCAGTTCAACAACGATAAACTTGTTGCGGTAAGTGTAAGTCCTATGGTGGATGAACCTGTGGAAGAAAAAGTTAAATATGTTTCGTTTGGATATTATAATGAAGAAGAAGTATCTGATGAATCCGGATTTTTCGCTATTTCTGCCGGAGGCGGAGATTGCGATGACGGAGATGCGGATCGCTACCCGGGTGCATCGTATATGGAAAAATCCAGCGCTTTCTTTGAACTTGCCTGTCCGTTTGATCCGGCTGCTGCCGAAGGCCGGCCGGTGTTCAATTTGGTGCTCAAGGGCGATCTGCCCGAATTGGGTTGTACCATGTTCAGTGAGGAGGGAAATATAATTTATTCCGGACAGATTGATGTCGCTGCACCCGATTCAGTGATTTCTTCTATCCAGGATCCGGGTGAAATTTCGGGAAAAATGTTCGATTTAATTAACCTGTATCCCAATCCTACCACAAGCTCTTTCAGATTAGTATATGCCACTGACACCCGCCGCGATGTGGAAATACGGATAATCAATCCGGTGGGGCAAACGATAAAAGTTATCCAGCCTGAAAATGATATGCCGGGACTGCATAACCTCGATGTCGATGCCCGTGGACTCGCGGCAGGAACTTACCGGGTATTGCTGCATTCCGACGGAGAAGTCCGGAGCCGTGCAGTGGTTATTGGAAGATAAATAAAAGGGTTATCCAGGCGGCTTTCGATATTTTGCCGTAAGGGTTCAACCTGAAAAATTAGTGTGGTTAACGGTTCGCTGTTAGCCACACTTTTTTTTATTAACGGGTTACCGGAGGCTTTTTTTGCAATAGATTAATCAGGTCCCAAAAGCAGGAACGCCGTCTGAATTGTTATATTTGCACTCCATTGAAAATTGCACATTATGCACGAAATTATTTTTTGGATCATCATCGGTATTATTGTTCTTGATTTTTTGTTCGAGAATTACCTGGATTACCTGAATACCACCCGGATGAGTAAAAAACTCCCGGAAGAGGTGAAGGGGATTTATGATGAAGAGAAATACAAAAAACAACAGGCCTACCAACGGGAAAATCAACGTTTTGGAATGGTGTCGGGAACATTCAGTTTTTTGATTATCCTGGCCATGTTTCTGTTTTACGGATTTGCCTATGTCGACAGCCTTGTCTGGAGTATCACAGATAATGCCATCGTGGCAGCCCTTCTGTTTTTCGGCATATTGATGTTCGCCTCCGATATTCTGAACATTCCTTTTTCCATTTACGATACTTTTGTGATTGAAGAGAAATACGGCTTCAATAAAACAAAACCGAAAACATTCATCCTCGACAAGGTCAAAGGGTGGTTACTGGGAGCCATTATCGGGGGAGGTTTGCTCGCCCTGGTTATTTTCATTTACCAGAAAACAGGGAATATGTTCTGGATATATGCCTGGCTGGTGGTGGCCGTATTCAGCATTTTTATGTCCATGTTCTATTCCAATCTGATTGTGCCGTTATTTAACAAGCAGACCCCCCTGGAAGAAGGTGAGTTGCGCGATGCTATCGAAGATTTTGCCCATAAAGCCGGTTTCAAACTCGACAATATTTTTGTCATTGATGGTTCCAAACGGTCGGCCAAAGCCAATGCCTATTTTACCGGACTGGGCTCCAAAAAGCGGATTGTTCTTTTCGACACCCTCATTCATGATATGAAAACGGATGAGCTGGTGGCTGTTTTGGCCCATGAAATCGGGCATTACAAAAAGAAGCACGTTTACCAGGGATTGATCATTTCATTGATTCAAACGGGGATTGTGCTTTTTATCTTTTCCTTGTTGATTGACAGTCCTCAGTTGAGCCGCGCCCTGGGAGTAGAAGAGCCTAATTTTCATATTGGCCTGATTGCCTTTGGCATTTTGTATTCACCCGTTTCCTTCGTTCTGGGCATTTTTATGAATCAACTTTCCCGGAAGAATGAATACCAGGCTGATGCTTTTGCGGCACAAAAATATCAACCCGGAGCTCTCGCCTCGGCGTTAAAAAAATTGTCTGTCAAAAACCTGAGTAACCTGACTCCGCATCCGCTGTATGTATGGTTCAACTATTCGCATCCTCCGTTGCTGGATCGGCTGAGGCATTTGAATAAATTTGGAAAATGATATTATCAAGGCTTTTTAAACGTTTCAGAAAATTTCATTTGCCATTTCAGATGAAGAAAAGGGAAATTTTTATTAGTCACAGTTCACTGTACTTAGTAATGACAATCGTTCTTTAAACCTATTTCTTTTTTTATCTTTGAATAGGTACTAAAAAGTTTTAAAAAAAAATGTTATAGAGTAACAAAATTACTGGAACACACAAAAAGTTAAAATTGAGCTATATATGTTTTGCGTGATCTTTTGACTTTTGGACCTTTGCGGTAAGAATCTACCCTTTGAAATGAACTTGTCATTGAATTTGTACGAAAAAGAAAAGGAAAGATGAAACGAACATGAACTTTTTTAAAAAAAAATTTTCACAAAAGGAAATGTTTAAAAAAGTTTATGT
>CAYTDH010000319.1:0-5686 GCA_964436325.1 uncultured Tangfeifania sp. | reverse complement strand
TACCGATGAACAAACCATTAATTATACCTGGTTTCAGCAAGTAAAAGATATTAACGAAGGTGATTATTTTGCCGATTTTAAATACAATTCCGACCAGCAACGTATAAAAATGGTAATGAAGAAAAACGGCACCACACAATACACCCGTTGGTATGCCGGTAGTCAGTATATACGCGAAGATGTAGGCTCAACCGAAACCCATTATACATGGCTGGGGGGCGATGCTTATTCGGCGCCGGCGGTAAGTGTTAAGGTAGGCACGGGCTCGTCGGTTATTTACTACGTACTGCGCGATTATTTGGGAAGCATAACCCAAGTGGTAAAAGCATCGGACCTACGTTACAGCGAATATAGTTTTGGTGCCTGGGGACAAAGACGCCAGGATACAGACTGGGATGAATACAATGTAAGTAGTGAACCCAGTTTGTTTGCAGGCCGTGGTTTTACAGGCCATGAACATTTGCCTGAATTTGGGCTAATTAATATGAATGGCCGCTTGTACGATCCATTGTTGGGCCGTTTCCTTTCTCCTGATAATTATGTGCAGATGTCTGATTATACGCAGAATTTTAATCGGTATAGTTATGCGTTGAATAACCCGCTGGTCTATACCGACCCGGACGGGGAAAATCCGATACTTATTGCTGCACTTATTGGTGGCGCATTTAATTTGTTTTCTAATGCTGGAAACATTGACAACTTTTGGCAAGGTCTAGGATACTTTGGGATTGGTGCTGCAGCAGGAGCCACTGGAGCTGGGGCGGGTGGTGTTGCAGCCGGTACTATTGGAGCCGGTGGATTTATAGGAGGTGCGGCTTCTGGCGTTGCCGGAGGTTTTGCCGGGGGATTTGTTGGTGGTACGGGAAATGCCTGGATGGGTGGTGCCAACTTTGGACAAGGGCTTTCATCCGGTTTAAGCACAGGTTTGACCAGTGGGCTTATTGGTGGTGGAATAGGTGGGCTTGTTGGTGGCTTTAGCTCGATGAACAATCAGGGCAATTTCTGGGATGGCAACTTTAGGACAGGCCCTGCCATGGCCGGGCTTGAAGGAGGCAATAAAGTATATGGCCCATACAGCATACGGCAAATTGATGTATTTGGTAGTGCAAAATTGGGAATGGGGGCTGTTAGGAATGCCAGTTGGGCATATGGTATGCCACAACATTTCATTGGAGCTTATCAACCTAATGGCTGGGAGAATTTCCGAGATAATTACGGATTTGTTGGAAGAACAGGATATAATTTTATTGACCAAACATGGGTAACAACTCAGAGAATGGTATTCCAAAAACTCCCCAGTCAAATTTCACATTTAAATGGTGCTGGTCTTGTAGGCTCAGAATTATTGGATGCTGGAATAAATACAATGACAAACTTTGCGCCAGTATCAAAGGTTGCTCAAAGTTTGAAAATTACAAAAGCACCTTTAAATGTTGCTCGTTTTAACAAGTTATATAAAGGTACAGGAATAAATTCAGCAACAAATGGAGGTTATTTTATTCGTCAGCATAACTATGTGATTAGAAATAGTAATAATTTTCAGGGAGCATGGAGAGGCGTTGGTTTTGGAAGTTTTATTTTTAACGGATATTAAATTTATCAATATGTTTTGGGGTTCAGTAGTATTTGAATTTATTGGGGTACTTGTAAGGTTTCTTGTTCAATGCCTAATATACCCTTTTACAAAGAAGGGCTTAAAAACGTTTACCGAATTATGGAATGGGCCAGACAAAGAAGACCCGGTAAATTTTATTTCTTATGGCTTTTCAAATATCCTCATTGGATTTAGTGCATTAATGGTTTTCGTAGCATTAACAATCTATGTTTTCTAAGATTGAGACACGCTATAGGCCAAACCTCCAGCTACGCCTGCTGGCGCTGGTCTGTGACCCGTGCCTTGCTTTGCAAAAGTAAAATTATTTGCCCCAAGGGCCAGTGTTAAACCAAAATATCAATTATTATGGCCATTAAATTTAAAGTGATCGAAAAAAAGCACTTAAACGAAGATTAAAAGCTGTGTGCAAATTGTGTGCAAATAAAAAATAAAGCAGCTACGGAATATTCCGTAACTGCTTTATTTCTAAAAAGTGGGCCCACCTGGGCTTGAACCAGGGACCACCTGATTATGAGTCAGGTGCTCTAACCAACT
This sequence comes from uncultured Tangfeifania sp., assembly GCA_964436325.1. Taxonomy (GTDB): domain Bacteria; phylum Bacteroidota; class Bacteroidia; order Bacteroidales; family Prolixibacteraceae; genus Tangfeifania. The sequence continues at coordinate 3,537 of CAYTDH010000319.1, read as the reverse complement.
GAGCTATAGGCCCTAATGGATTTTTCGGTAAAGAACTCCGAACCGTTCCGAAAGCCTGTGGCTCTTTTTTATGGTCCTCCTGAATCCTATACGAAATCCGGAGTGCAAGTTTACAACTTTACGCGAAAATACACAAACAAAAATTTTTTATTTTGCGTCCCTGTCTCCCCGTTAAACATTATGCTGAATCTTCCTGTTAAAAAGTTAATTTTGAAAAACATTTTATCCCAAAACGATGAAGTACGTGCAACCGCTTTTTTTTGTGTTATTCCTTTTGACCAACTTCCCCGTAACAAGCCAGGAGGAATCTGCCCTGCAGCTTACCGATATTTTTGACATGGAGCATATTTCAGATCCGCGCATTTCACCCGATGGCTCCAAAATCATTTATGTGCGGCACTTTATGGACATCATGACGGATCAATCCCATTCCAATCTGTGGATCATCAATGCCGACGGCAGCCGGAACAGGCCAATTACCCAGGGAAACCATCGCGATTACGCCCCGCTGTGGTCGCATGACGGCCAAAAAATTGCTTTCCTGTCGAATCAACAGGATGACAAAGTAAAACTTTTTGTGATGTACCTCGATACCCGGGAAACGGTGGCTTTGACCAATACGCCCCATTCGCCGGCAGAAGTGGCCTGGTCGCGCGATGACCAAAAACTGGCATTTACCAAATTTGTTCCCGCCTCAGGCGAATCCCTTTTGAAGCTTCCCGGAAAACCAGAAGGGGCACAATGGAATGATCCCCCGGTTTTTATCGATCAGATGAACTACCGTGCTGATGGCAAAGGATACCTCAAAAGGGGAAATAAGCAGGTCTTTACCATCTCCATGCATGGAGGAACACCGCGCCAGCGTACTTTTTCCCATCATGATCACAGCCGCCCTGTATGGTCGGATGATGGCCAGTCCCTCTTTTTTTCGGCGAACCTGCATGAACGACATGAATTGGAACCCATGAATACCGAAGTTTACCACCTTTCGCTGGAAACGGGAGATGTAACTCCCCTGACCAGCCGGTTCGGGCCCGATGAAGAACATGTGCTTTCCCCCGATGGAACCACTTTGGCCTGGCTCGGTTATGATGACACCTTTAAGGGATATCGTGTTCGCAACCTTTATGTTATGGGGACGGATGGCTCTGGTCTTCGTAACCTGACCGCGGGTTTCGACCGCAGTGTGAGCAATATCCGGTGGTCATGGAGTGGTGACGGCATCTATTTTCAGTTTGGAGACCGCGGTGATAATAGGGTTGGATTTGTTGATCTCTCCGGGAATGTCGATACCCTGTTTGGCGGGGTAGGAGGATTATCACTCGGAAGACCATACAACTCCGGAGCATTTAGTGTTTCGGCCAGTGGCACGTTCGCTTACACTATTGGAAACACAAAGCATCCGGCTGATTTGGGAGTATGGAGCAACGGGGAAGGCCATCGCCTGACCCGGTTGAATGCGGATGTTTTTGCCTTCCGGAAACAGGGGAATGTGGAAGAGATTTGGTGGGAATCATCCTATGATCAGCGAAAAATCCAGGGATGGATTGTGAAACCGCCGGATTTTGATCCCCGCAAAAAATACCCGTTGATCCTCGAAATTCATGGTGGCCCCTTTGCTATGTACGGGCCGGTTTTTTCATTTGAAGCGCAATTGTTTGCAGCCCGCGGGTATGTGGTTCTTTATTCCAACCCACGGGGGAGTACCGGTTATGGTGAGGAGTTCGCCAACCTCATACACCATGACTATCCCGGGAATGACTACGATGATTTGATGTCGGGCGTAGATGCCGTTATTGAAAAAGGGTATATTGATTCGGATAATTTGTTTGTTACCGGAGGAAGCGGTGGTGGTATCCTTACAGCCTGGATTGTCGGGAAAACCAATCGTTTCAGAGCGGCAGTGGCTGCGAAACCGGTTATCAACTGGGTGAGTCAGGCGTTGTATGACGACATCACCGGATGGGCGGCCAATTATATGTTTGCCGGGAAGCCATGGGAGGTTCCCGGAGAATATTTCAAACGCTCTCCTGTTTCCCTTGTGGGGAATGTGACCACTCCCACGATGTTGCTGACCGGCGAAGAGGATTACCGAACCCCTATTGGCGAATCGGAACAGTTTTTTTCTGCCCTTAAGCTGGAGGAGGTAGAAACCGCACTCGTTCGAATACCGGATGCCTCACACGGATTGTCCAAAAAACCGAGTGTGCTGGCCTATAAAATGGCCTCCATTTTGAGTTGGTTTGATCATTACAAGCAGGAATGAGCGGCGTTTTTCCATTTCCATAACCCAAATAATCCACTTTCCGTGTTTTTTTCAGCGATCAATTCGGCAATGGCTGGGGATTGGTTTTACTAACCTCCCTGATGATTGGCACCATTCCTTTACATTGGCTGAAAAAAGCCAATCAAGTCTTTCTGTCAAAAGAGAGCCTCTGCTCTCTTTTATGCGGTAAAAAGAAAAAATAACTTATTCTTCTGAGAACCGGATAATCTCGACGGGGCATTGCTCCGCTGCTTCTCTGATGCAATCTTCATTTTCAGCAAAGTCTGCATCATCTTTAACGAAAGCTTCTCCGTTATCATCGAGGTCAAATACTCCGGGACAAAGATCATTGCAAATTCCATCAGCAATGCATCCTTCTTCTATCCATACTTTTTTAATTGCCATAAGTTCCTCCTTTTTAATCATTTTTTTTGTGCAATTGCGCCGGGGCAAATGCAAATTTCATGAATTAAATATACAAATTTATCCCGGGATTTTGAAATCTGGTTCATCCCAAAGATCGGGGTAATGTATTCCATAAACGTCAAGAGCTTTTCCAGGTCCGACATAAAAAAATCGTTGTTTTTTGGGGGAACTCGAAATGATAGGAAAATTTCATTGTTAAGATGCGGTTGGCCTACTTTCGCCGAAGGTAAAAGACCCCCCTAATTCCCCCCCCCTTGGGGATTTTTCTACTCCGGAGAGATGTCGGACTTAGGAAAGTCCGACTCCCTGTTGGCCGCCAATGGCAGGAAAATTCCATTGTCATTCTCTCCTTATGCCATAAAACAAAGCAAAACAAGCGTTCCCCCTTCAGGCTCCCGCTCTTTCTTCCCTAAGGATACTTTGGGAAGTTCCGGGCAATGATTTATTGTACCTTTTTAATGTAGAAAGAAAACACACTCTGTTGTTGGTACTCTACAATTCCGGTTTTATCATTGGGCGTGTCCTTTTTTTTCAAACATTAAGGCTGGCTGAGTCTCTGACATTTAAAAGTGCAATGAATCAACAGTGGCATGGAATTTTCCAATGGTTTTTCTGTTCGTAAATCATTAAAATATTAGATTATGGTTTTTTTAGAAGTTTTACTTACCATTTTTGGAGCTTTGGCAATAGGTGCTTTATTCTATTACGTTTTTAGGGCCACGGGTCCGTGGGGTACTTTCTGGAGTTTTCTTCTCATTCTTGTTTTGGCGGGCCTTGCTGCTGAAGCGTGGATAGAGCCTGTGGGGCCTGTTGCCTGGGGAGTGGCATGGGTGCCTACTTTATTT
>CAYTDH010000318.1:2212-5726 GCA_964436325.1 uncultured Tangfeifania sp. | reverse complement strand
GAAAATGGTGAAAAACACGATTATCCGGAGAGAATCATAGGATTAAAACCATTGAAGAGCTTAAAAACGAATATTTGGATTTCAGTGATGTTCACGGGAAAATCAAAAGAGAAGTGCAGCAGAACACCTATGTCCAGGTTGTAAGAGGCTTGTATGAGACGAATCCGTATGTGCCCGGACACTACCCTCGGCTCCTATATCTGCGGTCCTTCATACTTGTCTTCCCTGTATGCGCTTGATCATTACGGCATGATTCCCGAACGCGTATACGCATACACGTCAGCAACATACAATAAAAGGAAAACCAAGCAATACGATACCCCGTTCGGCACGTATATCTATCGTGACGTTCCCAAAACAGCATATCCATTTGCTATCCGGGCTGAGCATGTTGAACATGATCCTGTTCGAAGACTTGAGAATCGACCAAGAATCGTTTGATCGATTGGATCGAAGCGTATTGAACATGCTGATCCCCAAGTACGGATCAACCAATCTGGAACTCTTGGGAAAAATGATTTCACGAAAGCGACAGCAATCATTTCCATAATTTCAAGCAAAACACATGGAAAGGCAAGGCGAACGACAATGCTCATCATTCATCAGATGTTGAAGAAATATGAACTGCATACGATCGATGATCACATGCACGCGATGAAAGAAGTGATACAGGAAATCGTTTTAAGCGGCCTTTCGCGAACGAACTTCTTTACCCGGGCGGCCTTCTATGGCGGAACGGCGCTACGCATCTTTCACGGACTCAATCGTTTTTCCGATGTTTTGGATTTCAGTTTGTTGGCGATTGACCCGAATTTCCGTTTTGAACCTCTTTTTTCGACACTGAAAAACGAAATGGGGTCTTTGGGACTGGATATCGGCATCAAAGTGAAGACGGCACAGACACAGATCGAATCCGCCATTGTCACGGGGAACATGAAGAAACTCTTTCAGACGTTCTATCCGAACTCGGTTGAGTATCATACCGGCTTGCATGCTCATGAGAAGATTCGTGTCAAGATCGAAGTCGATACCAGACCACCGGAACACGCGACAACCGAGCTGAAATACCGGCTGCTGCCAGCGCCATACCAAGTACGTTTGTATGACCTGTCTTCTTTGTTTGCCGGGAAAATCGATGCGGTTTTGAGGCGAGGATGGAAGACACGAGTCAAAGGGCGGGATTTCTATGACTACGTTTTCTTTCTTTCGAAAGAAACGCCCGTGAACATCGCACATCTGAAAGCTCGACTGATCGGTTCCGGATTCATCGACCCGGACTTCGACCTCAACAAAGAATCATTGATCGACCTTCTCGATCGACGATTCGGCGACGTGGATTTCGAAGAAGCAGAAAAGGACGTCTTGCCGATCATCAGGGATACGGCACGTGTCAATCTCTGGAGTGAAGCGTTCTTCAAGGATATTACGAAACAGCTGAAGACGACGTAATGACTTCTTGCCGCGATTCGATAAAGGACCTTAATTTCGGTCCTTTTTCTTTTGTCGCCATATCCCTCGGGTCCTAAGGTTTCAACCGGCATTTTAATTCAACAGATGCATGGTATAATGGTCTGTGAGGGGTGGACCCATGGATATCGGTAAAATTGTATCAAAAGCGATTAAAGAAGCGAGATGGCTCTCGATCGAGTATTTGAACCAGAAGAATGACATGACGCACTATTGGTGTGCGATCAAAAAAATCGTTCCCGAGGAGAAAAAACTCATCGTCGATACGTTCAATGTCACCATGATGAATGACAAGGGACATGGTCTTTTGAGAGACGTTCACATTCGTATGTCCGGAATCAGAAAAGCCTGGGTTCTCGAACACACGACCTATGATCAGGATCCCGGTCTTATTGCCGCAATCGAAGACAATCCCGGAGATTACGAATGGCTCGACTTCGACCGCTACAATCAACACCTCGTCAGCTATCTCAAGGAGTGCATCCGTCTCGACTCCGTGCCTTATCAGAAGAAAAGCGTTTTGATCGAAGGGATCGACCTTGATGAACTCCAAAAACCCGTCGACGGGACATACAGTCTATCCCAAAAACAGATCGGAATCATGGCCGAACGCATCGAAAAGCTCGCGAAGCAGGACCGTCATCGACGTTTTCAGAAAACCGAACTCGCACTCAATGAACTCGCCATTGAGACAAAGAAAGGACGGTTCATCGTCGCGCACCGAAAACTCATGTTCGACCCCGGTGAGCGTGCGCTCGTGCTTGATTCCGAAACCATGTTCAACTACGAGTTTCTGGCGGACAAGAATGATGCGTTCAGACACAATCTCCACAACTATCTCGATATCGAAACGGACGCATTTACCGAAATCTATCAAAGTGAACCGGAGCGCGCCAAGGATATGCTCCAAGAGGTGCTTCCGGCACGCAAAGAGCGTCTCGATGACCGTCCCTATTTCGTCGATATCGTCAGAAATCAGAATCAACGCGTATTTGAGAACCTCGACGTCATCGCAAAGCATAAACAGGAAGGTACGCTTTCCAAACCGCTCAATGCCTTCTTCGGCAATATGGATACGTCGAAACGGGGCGGAAAACGGAAGTTCGACATCGTCGTCACCGATTCGAAGATCAATGTCGATCAGCTCCGCGTCATCTATAACGCCCTGAAATATCCCGTCACCTACGTCCAGGGGCCGCCGGGGACGGGAAAGACGCACAGTATCACGAACTTGCTCATTTCCGCTTTCTTCAACGGACAGACCGTTCTCGTGTCCTCCAACAACAACAAACCAATCGATGACATCCTGAAAAAGACTTATGTGTTGAAATCGAGAGACAGGACCATTCCTCTGCCGATCTTGCGGCTCGGGAACAACGAATCCATACTTAAAACCTTGAATGAACTGAGAGGGGTTCTGAAAACCTATCAACACTTCAAGGCACAGGATGAGAAACTTACGCGGATCGACCTTTCAAACAGAAACAAGATGAGTGACCTCAATGCGATCATCGAAGACTATGAAAAAAAGATCAACCTCGAAGAGGAGATCGACGTGCTTAAGTCGATGAAGGAAACCCTTGATGACGAGTTTCACCTGAGTCTGAAAATCGATTCGTTGCTCGAGGCCAAGATCGCCGAATACAAAAAAATCGAACGGATTACCGATGAAGACGTGCATGCGCACGTCGTCAAGGCCGATCATACGTTTTTGACTTGGGCTTTTTTCACGTCGATCAAACACTTGAACCGACTGAAAGAACCCAAATACAAGGAGCTTCGTGACATCATCGACCACGATGACGATGAAAAGAAACTCAGGCTCTTCAATCAGTATGTCAAGAATGGTGAACGATTCAAAGAACTCATTAGAGTATTCCCGATAATCATGACGACCAATCAGTCGGCTTACCGACTCGGTGATCCCAAGCCCGATTTCGACCTCGTCATCATCGATGAGGCGAGCCAGTGTTCGACCGGTTATGCGTTATTGCCGATCATGAGAGGAAAACGTCTGCTTCTGGTCGGCGACCAGAGCCAACTCAGG
>CAYTDH010000318.1:0-2202 GCA_964436325.1 uncultured Tangfeifania sp. | reverse complement strand
CTCAGGCCGGTCATCACGCTTGCTCGTGAGAACAACTTAAAATTGCTCAATAAGCATGGCATACCGAAGGAATACGATTATATCGAACATTCGATTCTCAAAGTCATGCAACAGGTCGACAACGTGTCGAACAGTATTCTTCTTCGCTACCATTATCGCAGTCACCCGGATATCATCAACTTCAGCAACAAGAAGTATTACCAGAACAAGCTGAAAGTACCGGTGAACAAGGATCTTTCCCAACAGGCCTTGCGTTACATCGACGTCGATCATCGGAAGACCACTCGTCCAAACGAACGGAATACGTCCGATTACGAGGCGAAACTATTGTTTGAGGACATCAAAGCCCGGAAACTGGACAATGTCGGAGTCATCACCCCTTTTCGGAATCAGGCCAATGAGCTAAGAATGATTGCTGAAGAGATGGACTTGAAAGACGTTTCAATCGGAACGGTCCACACGTTTCAAGGTGACGAAAAAGACCATATCTATCTGACACCGGCTATAACGAAACACAGTTCGCCGAAAACGTTCGATTGGCTCAAAAACAACGAAGAGCTCATCAATGTCGCGACGACACGGGCGAAAAAGGAATTCGTGCTCGTCGCCGATTTCAAAGAAATCGAAAAGCGTTCCGATGATACGAATGATTTTCAGGAACTCGCCCGATATGTCAGGCATCGCGGCAGGAAATCGGATGTACCGATTACGTCACGTATGCAAATGACGGGTTTCAAGCAATACAACACGAAAAGAGAAAAGGAGATGCTTGAGACGATCAAGCACGTTCTTTCCATCAATCAACGACTATTCGTGAGTGAGAAAGTCAAGGTCAACAGCATACTCAACCGTTTCACGAATCCGGTCGAATACGATTATGGGTCGAAAGCAGAGTTCGATTTTGTCCTGTTTTCGAAACGCGGAGAAAACGATGTGCCTGTCCTTGTGATCGAACTTGATGGATTGGAACACTGGATCGATCAAAAGACGCGAAACAGGGATCGTTTGAAGGATCGGATCTGCCAGGAAAACGGGTTGAAACTGATCCGGATCTCTAACGAGTATTCACGGCGATACGGGTATGTCAAAGAAGTCATCAAGACGCTGGCGGATCATTGATCGGTGTCTTGGGGGATCAATCTGTTGTACATGGTGTGGATCGACAACAAAAAAAATGAGCACGTGGTTCGAGATGATATCTCACATCACGTGCTCTATTTTGTTTATGATCTTTGGAAATGAAAGAGTTATTCCGGGATGTTCACAACATGTGTTTCATCATAGAAGAGGGCCAGGGCCAGTGTGCCATGCTCGGGATGTTCAAACGTTTCGGTTTCAAGATAATTCACGAAATCATTTGCAAGATTTTCGGTTTCGAAATAGACGAGTATGTCTCCTTCGTCAAAGAAATTTGAAACGGACACTTCCCAGGCAAGACCAACGACATTGAGGGCAAAGGAACGTTCTTTTGAGCGATCAAGGGAATCATATAGAGATAATGGATAGATTGTATTCGTGATGGACACATTTCCAAATTCGAAGTCCTCAAATGGTGGAGATGAGTAGTTGATGCCCGTATTCGACGCATCGATGGATCCGGTCATCTCAACGAGTGTCGTTGTTTCCCCGTAAAGCGCGACAGCGGACCAAAAGGAGTTAATGAGTCCGGCTCGTTCGATTTCCATGTCGAGGATGCGGAGATTCGTCACACTCGTGAAGGCCATGGCGTTACGACTGATGTCTGTGACATGGACATTTTCGATGAGCGCACCGTCAATCGTATTGAGGTCAAGACCGCCAACCGCCTGAGGTAATCCCTCTTCGTCGATATCCGATAGATTTAGGAAATTTTTTCCAGGGCCGTTGATCGTGACATTGCGTACGGTGACATTGTCTGTTCCGGTTTGCAATTTGACCATGAAGCGTTTGGAACTGTTTCCGCCTACCGAATAGTCATCTTCAAATGTCAGATTGATGAGTGCCAAGTTCGGTGCTGCGGTTGCGAATAGAGTTCTTGGAGCCAATCCGCTTGAATCGATGACGACGCCTTCTTCAGACTCACCGAATATCGTTATGCCTTGCTTGCCTGAAATGCTGATGCTTTCAGCATACGTACCGTCTTCAACGAAAATCGTCGTGCCGTCGGTTGCGCCTGCGAGCGCTCCCGTAATCGTCTCATATGTTTCGGATACACCGACAAAG
>CAYTDH010000317.1:0-5770 GCA_964436325.1 uncultured Tangfeifania sp. | reverse complement strand
TGTTTTAATTTACCGGTAAAATCCTTCATTTACCGAGTTTTTGGCTCCATTGGCTTTTTTTTTATTCTTTTTAACAAACAGATATGTAACCTTTGCAGGAGTATTGAGTCTATTTTATAGAAACAATTTTAGGAAACAGAACAATTAAAAACAGAAAACAATGAAAACACAACTAACTCAAATTATTTTAGCGACATTTCTGATAGCCCTGCTGATTGGGGGAAATGTCAATGCAAAAGGAACAGAAATCGTTGTTGTCTCAGGCCTTGAATACATATATGAAACCGAAATGGAAGTGGAAGACTGGATGGTAAGCGAAAATTACTGGAATAAGCAAACGGAAAATTATTATTTGACAGACTACTCAGAGTCGGAACTTCAGATTGAAAACTGGATGCTGAACAACGCGAAATGGGTCAATCCATATTTTGAAATTCCGGTTGCTGAAAAAGACCAGAATCTCAGTGTTGAAGAATGGATGACGAACAAAAGATACTGGAATTAACAGAGAGAGAAGAGTGAAGAAGGGGATTAACGCGAATCCTTGAATTTTATGGATTTTTAAAGGCTGTTGAATCATCAACAGCCTTTTTTTAGTGGGTTTACACGACGAAAAAGTTTTATTTCATAACGGCCGGTTTTATTTCCAGCATCAAAAATTTTTTGGGAATAACATCATCTTTTTTTACGTGAATTTTTACGATTTCCCCATCGAAGGGCATTCTGACCTGGTTTTGCATCTTCATGGCCTGAAGAAGGAGTAGTGTCTCTCCTTCTTTCACTTTTTCTTTGGGTTTAACAAAAATATCGATGATGGTCCCGGGTATGAACGAGTAAATATGATTTGGGTTGGGAGTGACCCATTTCACCCGGTTTTCAAATTTCCAGGTTAATTTGGTTTGATAAACCGTTCCCTGAATCACCAGTTGTTTATATTCTTCTTCTTTTTTAATGTTTTCTTTTGTCATGCCGGTTTTTTTAAGGGTTTAAAACGGTGGGATACCATGTTTTTTATTGGGAAGAAACACACTTTTGTTCTCCGAAACCTTCATGGCATGAAGAATACGGCCTCTTGTTTCCCGGGGTTCAATGACTTCGTCGATATAACCCTGGGCTGCAGCTACGTATGGGTTGGCAAATTTTTTCTTGTACTCTTCAATTTTTTGTTGCCTCACCTCCTCAGGATTCTCAGCTTCGGCGATCTCCTTGCGGAAAACGATGTTGGCAGCCCCTTCAGGCCCCATAACCGCAATTTCTGCAGTGGGCCAGGCAAATACAAAATCGGCACGCAAATGACGGGAGTTCATGGCAATGTAGCCCCCTCCGTAAGCTTTACGCAAAATGACGGTCACTTTTGGGACGGTTGCTTCACTGTAGGCATAAAGTATTTTGGCTCCGTGCCGGATTACCCCGGCATGCTCCTGGTCGGCACCCGGAAGGTATCCCGGAAGATCCTCAAAAGTAACGATGGGAATGTTAAAGGCATCGCAATAGCGGATAAACCGGCCGGCTTTGTCTGAACTGTCGGTGTCGAGGACTCCGGCAAGGACCATGGGCTGGTTGGCGACAAAGCCTACGGTATCGCCTTCCATGCGTCCGAAACCGATCACGATGTTGGGGGCAAAATTTTCCATGATCTCGAAAAACTCCGAGCTGTCGGTAACACTCTTGATGATATCACGGACATCGTAAGGAATACGGGGATCACCAGGGACAATTTCTTCAATTTTGGTGCCTTTTTTGGGTGGTTTGGGAGGGAATGGCAATGCTTTGGTGCCATTATTTCTCGGAATGTAGCTGATGAGTTTTTTGATTTGCTCAAAGCATTCCATCTCCGTTTGGGCAAAAAAGTGCGCATTTCCGGTGAGCTCGGCGTGCACTCTGGCGCCACCCAGCTCTTCCATAGATATTTCTTCTCCCAGTACCGATTTTATCACGCTCGGTCCGGTAATAAACATTTTGGAAATGTTCTCCACCACAAAAACAAAATCTGTGAGGGCGGGTGAGTAAACTGCCCCCCCGGCACAAGGGCCAAGAATAACCGATATTTGAGGAATGACTCCCGATGCCAGGGTATTGCGGAAGAAAATCTCACCATAACCTGCCAGTGAATTGACCCCTTCCTGGATGCGGGCACCTCCGGAATCATTAATCCCAATCAGGGGAACCCTCATTTTGAGAGAGTGGTCCATAATTTTGGTGATTTTGCGGGCGTGCATCAACCCCAGAGAACCACCGGCAACGGTGAAATCCTGGGCAAAAATGCAGACTGGTTTGTTATAGATGGTGCCTGTTCCGATAATCACCCCGTCGCCGTGCAGGGTTTTGGTGTCCATGCCAAAATCTTTTGCACTGTGTTCTACAAAAAGATCGTATTCATGAAAGGAATTTTTATCTAAAAGGGACAGGATACGCTCACGGGCAGTGAGTTTGCCCATCTTTACCTGTTTCTCAATGGCTTTGTCGCCACCGCCTTTTTGGACTTCTCTTTTTCTTTTTCTAAGATCAAGAACATTACTTCTTAATGACATAAAGTTTGATTTAAATTATAAAATACCCTTTTAAAAAGGGCTTCTCTTTTAAATGAATCAACCGGGGCAAAATTATAAATTTTTTCACTCTGCAACGCTGAATCCTTTTTTGCTTTACGTAATTTGAACATCAATGATTCAAATCCTTCGAATAATGAGCTATTTTGTTTGATTGATGGAAGGTGTTTCACTGGCAAAAAGATGAAATCAGGACCCATATTTTGTTGGGATTTTTGTTATTATCTTGCTGCCCAGCGAAATACAAAAAACGCAATGATGCTGTATATCAGATTGGGAATCCAAACTGCAATGAGCGGAGGGGTATTCCCGCTGATAGCAAAAACCGTAGATACCTGCATGAATAAAATGTAGGAGAAACTCAATAACAGCCCCAGCCCCAGGTGCAACCCGAGGCCTCCTTTTATTTTTCGGGAAGCGAGCCCAGCCCCCATAATGGTCAGAATGAAAGCCGAAAAGGGATTGGCCACCCGCTTGTGTCTTTCTAGTTCCCATTCCACCGTATTCATACCCCTTAACTTCATTTCATCGATTTCCTCGATGAGGGCTGGAGTGGTAAAGTTTTCCATTTCATTTTTCATGACTTTGTAATCATCGGGTGTCATATTGAGGGTGGTATCCATTCGGTAACCTTTTTCAAACTCTTCATGATTTTCGTAGATTTTCCTTTTCATCCAATTGTTGATAATCCACTTTCCGCTCTCATCATCCCACCGGATGTTATCGGCTGTAATTTTTTCCACCAGTTTGGAATCATCAAATTTTTCCAGAGTAAAGTGGTAACCTACATTGTTGGCATCGAAACTCCGCATATAGATAAAAACCCCGGGCTCAATCTGCCGGTGGATGTTGCGCTCGTTGGATACGGTGCGGGGATTGTTGTCAATATAAAACTGCCTGAACTGGTTCAGAGTTTTATTGGCAGGCGGAATGATATAGTTTCCCAGTGTGAAAGAGAAGATGGCGAGAACAAGTGCAGAAACCAAATAGGGCCGCATAAGTCTCCGGTAAGAAACGCCGCTGCTCAGGATGGCAATGATCTCAGAGTTGTAAGCCATTTTGGAGGTGAAATAAATGACGGCGATAAACGTAAACAGCGGACTGAAAAGGTTGGCAAAATAGGGGATAAAATTCAGATAATACTGGGTAATGATGTCTTTTCCCGTAACCTCACTGGATAGAAACTCATCCAGGTTTTCCGAAATATCAAAAACAATGGCAATGCTTAATATTAGGGCAATGGCATAAAAAAAAGTACCCAGGAACTTTTTGGTAATATAGATGTCGATGGTTTTATAAATCTTCATGCCCTGTTACCGTTTTTCTTTTAATCGTTGCACCATTTCTGCCTTCCAGTTTTTAAAACTGCCTTCGGTTATTTTTTGCCTGGCTGTTTGAACCAGCCATAAATAAAAGGCCAGGTTATGCTGACTGGCAATTTGAGCCCCGAGCATTTCATTGGAAATGATCAAATGCCTGAGGTAGGCTTTGGAATACTCATCAACAAAGGAGGTGCCATTTTCATCGATGGGGGAGTGGTCATTTTCCCATTTTTTGTTCCGGATATTGATGGTGCCTTCTGAGGTAAACAGCATACCGTTTCGCCCGTTTCGCGTGGGCATCACACAGTCAAACATATCAATCCCCCGGTCGATGGATTCCAGGATATTCACAGGAGTGCCTACCCCCATTAAATAGCGGGGCTTGTCTTCCGGAAGACCTGCTACGGATGTTTGGGTCATTTCATACATCACTTCAGCAGGTTCACCCACAGAAAGTCCTCCTATTGCATAGCCGTCGGCATCGAACGAACGGACATGCTCCACCGCATTTTTGCGCAAGCCGGCATAAGTACTTCCCTGTACAATGGGAAAGAGGGTTTGCTGGTGCCCATACAATGGCTGGGTTTTGTCCATTTGGCTGAAACAGCGCTCGAGCCAGCGTTTGGTGAGCTCCAGCGATTTTTGAGCATAGGCGTAATCGGCATCTCCCGGTGTGCATTCATCAAAAGCCATCATGATGTCTGCCCCGATAATCCGTTGAATATCGATTACACTTTCGGGGGTGAATAGGTGGTACGAGCCGTCGATGTGCGATTGAAACCGGGCTCCTTCTTCGCTTAACTTACGAATATCGCCCAGTGAAAATACCTGGTAACCCCCACTGTCGGTTAAAATGGGACGGTCCCAGCGGCTGAAACGGTGGAGTCCGCCGGCAGCGCGTATCACCTCCATCCCCGGTCGCAGGTAAAGGTGATAGGTGTTGCCCAAAATAATCTGGGCTTGGATGTCGTCGCGAAGGTCACGTGTGTGAACTCCTTTGACCGATCCTGCTGTACCCACCGGCATGAATATGGGAGTCTCTATATTGCCGTGATCAGTGAAAAGCATTCCTGCCCTGGCATCCGAACCGCTGGCTTTTGTTGTTTGTTTAAATTCCATGACCTTTTTTCAAGGGTCCAAATATAGCCATTCTCCCCGAAATGAGCCGGCAGAAATTGGAGGCAGGTGTTAAAAAATTGAAATTGATAAATTGATAAATTGTAAAATTGACAAATTGTGAAATTGATATATTGACAAATTGATAAATTGTTAATTGGGAATGGTGGGAGCGTGTTGGAGGTCAGAAGGGAATTTTGATGAATAAAATACTGTAGGGACGCAAAATTTTGCGTCCATGTTGAATATTCAAATCCAGATGTTTCCGACGGATAGGATTAAATTATGATGATTTGCCTGACGGCAAATAGGTTAGTCACGAATTTCACGAATAATCACGAATAGATTTGCCTGGCGGCAAATTGATGTCGAACACAAAGACGCTAAGGCACAAAGAAGAAGAGATGGATTTGCCTGGCGGCAAATAGGTTTAGCCACGAATTTCACGAATAATCACGAATAGATTTGCCTGGCGGCAAATAGGTGTCGAACACAAAGACGCAAAGGCGCAAAGAAGAGATGATTTGTCTGCGGCAAACTCCGAAGAGAATTACGAATTACGAATGACAATCTCTCTTTGCGTCTTCGCGCCTTTGCGAGAGTTTACCCAAAATTTTTTAAGCATAATGAGAGAATGACAGATAAATTATTCCTGTCATTGGTAACGAACCGGGGCAACAAATACCCCTGTCCCCAATCTCTCCGGAGGAGAGAAAATCCCCCCATTCCGGGGGGAATTAGGGGGGTCTTTAAACAACGGCCTCACCCTCCTGCGGTAAACCT
>CAYTDH010000316.1:0-5789 GCA_964436325.1 uncultured Tangfeifania sp. | reverse complement strand
TCGCTTTGATCTCTTCGATTTTTTTTCCTGATTTTTTCGAATAAGCCTTTGCAAAGATGTTTGATAATCCTTCAAGTATCCAGGCTGTTTTTTTCATTGAATTATGATCTCCGAAACCGATACCGCGCGCGTTGTGTATCATGTATACCGCGTTATCTTCTGCGATTATCGTATCGCCTGCTAAAACGATGTAAGATGCCATCGACGCGGCAAGGCCCATGAGGCGGGTTGTTTTTTTACCGGGATATTTTTTTATGAGATTGTATATTTCCAATCCCTCATAAACTAATCCGCCCGGGGAAGAAACCTGTATTTCTAAATCGTCGCCGTTTGCTTCTGTTAATGAATCTCTGATATCGTTTGCTAAAACATCCCATCCGATAATTCCCGATACTGCTATGGTTTTCATTTTTCACCCCTCCCGTATGCGGTGTATGTATTTTGTTTTTCCCCGGATAATTTCACGTCTTTTATTTTGTCCATGAAAATTGAAAAGTAGACCGGCGTAAAAACCGCAGCTATTGCAACTCCGGAAAAAACTATTTCTTTGATCGATAATCCGAATTCAAAACCTAAAAGCGGAGAGAATCCTTTCAGCATCGAGAGAGCGCCGATCCATACACCGGCTACAATCATCGATACTTTGGATACTTCTTTCGCTTTCGTTCCGCTGTTTTCCACTTATCTAACCTCCGGCGTGTAATAAAAAATCATTACTTTGTGAGAATTGTTGAAAAGTTCATCACGGAGAAGTAATCTGAAAAATCCGTTTTTACTTTGAAACCTTTCCGGCCAAGAATCATGAAAATAAAAATCTCCGGTTTCGGTATCGACGCCTACCAATGAAATATAATGTCCAGGATCGACAAGGCAGACCTGCGCCGTGTTTCCGGCTTCAAGATGATCTTCAAGTTTTTGAAAATCCATGTAATCGTAGTATTCTGATTTTATTCCAATGAGCTTTTCGGCTACGTGCGGATAATAAATCGCGTATCTGTTTTTCCAGGATGATCTTTCAATTCTTAAAATATTACAATATTCTTCATGCCGTAACGGATCGTTCATATGTGTAAATATCAAATCTGACGGCTGGTACTTTTCCTTGTTCGGTCCGACGGAAAGGATATCCTGCAATTTATCATAATGGATCATTGCAGCAGCGCAATTTTCGAGGCTGTTCGGTCCGCATGATTCAAGATACGATGCTCTGCCTGACTGCAGTATTACATGCTCGATTGTGTTGTTTTTCTGTATGCCATAACAATATTCGTCCCTGGCGTAAGGTGCATGTTTAATCATTTTCTCTGTCAACTCCGCCGGTATTGTTTTGCTGCTCTTCCGGTTCCGCGTATTGTTCAGGGTCGAGCGGTTTATTTGCATCTGCAATCAATTCATTTTCGGTTTTTAATCGTTTTACGTTTTCCCGATAATCGCTGCCGTTGTACGCTTTCGCTTCCCGCTCTTTTGTCGTATGTCCGAGTTTTTCCCGGAGTTCTACCGCTTTGACTTCTTTCACCGGGTCTACTACCGGCCGGGAGATTCCGTTCCATGATCCGTATAACCATGCTTTTTTAATGATCGGGACATCATAGCCTGGCGCCTGAATAACGCCTGATTTTACCCACTCGGATATAACCGCTTCTTTCAACGGTTCTAAAAAGCTCGATACAAAATCATCACGCCGTACCGTTACCTCGTTCCAAAAGAATAGGATTTCCGCTCTTGCTGCGGAATAGGATGCTTCAAACTTTTCTGCGAATACGGAACGGGGCATACCGAGGGCGCCGCATATACGGGTTTCAAACGCTTCGACAAAGGCTGTGTAATTCTGGTTTGGTCGATCTGATTTAAAAGATTTA
This sequence comes from uncultured Tangfeifania sp., assembly GCA_964436325.1. GTDB lineage: Bacteria > Bacteroidota > Bacteroidia > Bacteroidales > Prolixibacteraceae > Tangfeifania. The sequence goes on along the minus strand of CAYTDH010000316.1, from coordinate 3,930 downwards.
AAAGAATATCCGGGAGCTAAGTTGTTCATAATCAAAGCGGTCCGGCCCATTTCTACCGTTTCAACTCCGCCGCTCGGCCCGTCATCGTTTAGGGTATCGTCGGTATTTGAAACGTTCGGTTTTATCATCGGGGCTTTTCCCGGTGCCGCTTTTTCCGTGGCCTCGATCGATGCTATCCATAATGCCGATGCTACCGTCGCTTCGAGTTCCGCGATATCGAAGTCGGTAAGTTTAGAAAGCTCGTAAATCAGCGCCGATAATTCCGGAAAGCCGCGGACCTGTCCGAGACGTTCGATATTCGAGCTATGTATTACGAAACGTCTTTTTGACTTCGCGCCGTAGTATGGTATTCTTACCGCCTTCTTAGAAAAATCTTCTTGAACGTAAATTGCAACCGGAACGCCCATGCTGTCGAGTTCGATTCCGTCTTTGATTTCTCCGCCGCGTTTTTTAACCGCTTCGGTAATCTGCGCGTCATACGGTGTTTGTATCTGATCGTTATTGATAACCTGGCAAGCTACCGGGGATACGCGGGAGGGTGAATTGAGATAGCGGAGAACCGTGAAAAACTCACCGTCAATCATGCGGGTGTTGTAAAATAACCGCTGTAATTGCGATAGGGTTAATTGTTGTTTTAAGTCTGGTTCCGTACTTTTAGCGTACAGGGTAAAAAGGTTTTCCGCTTTTTGCGTCCATGCATACCGGCTCTCTTCGTCCCGCGGTGCATCGGTTATTAAATCCCATATCGGGGATGATTCCCACGTCAAGCCGGTGTTGATAACGTTTTTATTAAACTTTTTAACAATGCCGCGCGCTATTGTGGATTCTCGGTATACTTGCCGAGAGCGTACCCGGTTAATACTGGTATCAACTTCCACGTGTTCGCGGTAATTTACCGGACCGTATTTTAATCCGTTGTGGTATCGGCTGGTATAGTCTTTGTCACGATATCTGCGGGGTGTATAACCCGCTTTCGGCTGCGGCTGGCTGGTAAATAAATTGTTGAAAAAATCGCGTATACCCATTACCGTACAAACTCCACTGATACGAAAGTCGGGGGAGTCGTGCCATAATTCCGCTGGTAATAATCCTCCCAGAATTCAAGCTGGGATTGTAACGATGATAATGCCGGATTGGTTTTTGATTGGCGCCCGTGTCCGCTGTCAAATGAGTATTGCTGCGCTTCAAGAGCTTTATCGATTGCGTTTGATATGTTTAGTAGTTTTGTCTCAACTTGAGACTGCGTGAAGTATCCCACATACAGTGTAAACATATTTTGCAACGTAGTTCAATTGAATACGATACAAAATGAGTAATTATTTTAATTTTTTTTTCGATTTTACGCTATATGTGCCGTTTAATTGAGATATACCGGGAAAATATCTATCCAATGCATATTATTTACCGTGTATTCCTGGTATAGCCATATGATCGGTATTGTTATTATCATTCAGCGCCTACATATTTCCAGAATTCATCCCATGACAAACTATAGTTTTTATCGTCAAGCCGTTCACGTTCTACCTCTTCGACGTATTGCCGGTAAGCATAGAGCATTGCAATATTGTAAATCCTGCAATCGAGCTGCTCATTTCTTCGTCCGCCTGCATCCCATATCCATTTTTTCTTTGCCGGGTCAAAAATGCGCTGCTCTGCGGTAAGCCTGTTAAAATGGTCTCTGTCGTATTCGATCGGAAAATGACAATATCCTTTCGGGTATCCGCCATCCTCGAATGGAGATTTAGCAAGCTGTTTGTAAAAAAGCTGTTTTATTAAATCGGTATTCACATCGATACGGGCAGCGGTACGGCCTGATACCGGATACGCTTTGATATATTGTTTCCCGCCGCTGATTGTTTCCTGCCCCATGACCGGGTGCACTCCGGTTTCGAATGAGTCGCAGAATTCGTATACTCGGTCGGTCCGGTATCCCGCGTCAACTGCGGATAATATCGGTACCATTCCGTTATAATCTTTTTTGATTATTGATTTTAGACTGTTCCATGCTGCGCCGTCGATATCTTCCGTATCGCCTTTGATTTTATGATAATTGATTGACCATGATTCCGCGTCTTTTCCCCATGCTACAATTTCACACTCGATGCGGTCGGCCTGAACATCTGCGCCGATTGTGATAAATAACGGCTTTGATTCTACCGGCAACGTACCGGCATAATAATCTCGATCTCGCGTGTATATCGTAGCCGGGTTTATTTTTTCCCCGTAGTCCTCGAACGGTTCGCCCAAAAAGTTATTAGTCCATACCTGCAGCTTTTGTTTCTCGTTATTTTTTACCGCGTCGAGATACTCAATAACGCCATCCTCCCACGTCGAAAATCCTACCGGGGAAAGCATGCCGGAAATATGGTAGCTGCGGAGTCCGGGAAAACTCGGTTTTGCGGTCGGTTTCCATTTGCCCTTTGGGAGAAAATAATCCTTGTCGTCGTTTTTCCATTCTCTGCCGCATTTTTCACACTCATATCTGACCGACGATGATATTATCTCATTTCCTGATTTATCGGTTTTGTAAATAAGGTTTCCATTTTCGTCTTTGTCAAATTTTAATTGTTTCCATTTCAGCGATTGCATATATCCGCAATGTTTACACGGTACGTGGTATTTCCGCTGGTCTCCTTCCAGGTAGAGGCGGTAAATATGCGAGTTATGTTTGAATAATGGTGTTGTAGTCCAAAGTATCTTATAATTCGACGCATAGGCCTTTTTTCGCTGTCTGAGGAGCTGTACAGGGTCTCCCTCGGCTCCTACCGATACCGGCCACATATCAATTTCATCGGCGTAAATATATTTTGCCGAAAATGACCGCTTAATCATTCCGCTTTTCGGTCCTCCGGCAAGCAACCATCCACCGGGAAATTCTTTACGGTTTTTTACGTCTCCGGTTTTTCTCTGTCCCTCCCGCATATTCTGTGATTTTATTTTATGCGATATTCCGGAATTATTTATCATGGAGTCAACACGTAGCTCCATCTGCGGACCGGCCATGTCCGCGTTGCCGTTGACGTACATCATCGGTCCAGGTGAAACATCGATAATATATCCTATCCAGTTTTCCCCGAGTCCGACAGTAGCCGCAATTTGGGAACCTTTTAGGCATGCAATTTCTTTGACGTTCGATGTTTCTGAAAGACAATCGGCAATCTCCCGCATGTAGGGTATAACGTCAAAGCTGAACGGACCGGGATAAGGTCCCTCCGTGAGTACCCGGTTTTCCTCTGCCCATTCTGAAACAGTGACGCGGTTAATTCGAGTCGGTATTGTTTCCGATGCAATCCTGATTATTGTTTCTGTAGCAGCTCTGATGTTTGCGGGGGTGAGGAGATGAGTCAATTATTTTTTTCCATTGATTCTATGATTTTTTCGCTTTCTTGCCGGAGTTGTCCGGCTGCGTTTTCAAGTGTAGATTTTATTGCTTTCTCGATTTCTTTTTCGATTTTATCCCGGAGCTTTTTATCTCCCCTGGCAACGCGATTTCCGAGAAGTAGAAAATTGTTTCTGATACCAGTAGCGAATATACCTAACCAGTGAGATATCAACTCTGCCGGTATAAGGTTTTTTAATTTCACCTCATGCTCAACGTCGAGTTTTCGAGATTGTTTATTTTTCCAGTTTATACGGGCTCTCGTTTCTTCCGCTTCCAGGCTGTCATCCCCGAGGTACTCCGGATCAGCTATTTTTATTTCGTTAATACGCTTTTCTACTTCCGGTGATATGACGTATGTCCACACTTCGTTATTTGTAAGGTCGTATTTGCCGCTATCGGTCTTTGGTAAATGTGCCCTTGAAACCGTCGGGGGTGTGCATTTTCTAAGTTCCGCTATCTGGTCCCGGCTGAGTTCAATCATGTGAGTTCGTACCGCCTCCGAAAAAAAAAGCACTGTGGCGGAAAGTTTCGAGGTGGCGGAAAATACC
>CAYTDH010000315.1:0-5806 GCA_964436325.1 uncultured Tangfeifania sp. | reverse complement strand
CAGGAGATGGCCAGGGAATATTCTCTGGGAATTGAAATAGCCCAGGTCGTCCTTCAGGACATTAATCCTCCGGAGTCGGTAAAACAGGCTTTCAATGCCGTAAACGAAGCCCAGCAGGAAAGGGAAACCCTTATCAATGAGGCCAAGTCGGAATATAACAAAGTTATTCCAAGGGCCAGGGGGCAGGCACAGGAAACCATTCAAAAAGCCGAGGGATTCGCAACCCAGCGTGTAAACAATGCCCAGGGAGAAGTGGCAAGGTTTAACGCCCTATACGACGAGTACATCACAGCCCCCGAAGTAACCAAAAGAAGAATCTATCTTGAAACACTGCAGGAGGTTCTGCCCAAACTCGGAGACAAAATCATCACTTCGGAAAATGGCAATAACATGATTCCTTTATTGAAAAAGGAACTAAACTAAACAATACAATTTTAATTTATTAAAAGAACGACAATGAATAAAAAAAATAGACTATTACTTATTGCAGCAATCGTTATTGCCGGCATAATTATTTTATCTCAAAGTATTTACGTTGTAAATGAAACCCAACAGGTTGTGGTCACCCAATTTGGCAGGCCAGTGGGCGGTGCCATTACCGAGCCCGGGTTGAAAATTAAAACGCCTTTCGTTCAGAAAGCAAATTATTTTGATAAACGTTACATGGAATGGGATGGCGACCCCAATCAGATTCCCACAAAGGAGAAGAAATTCATTTTTGTTGACAGCTATGCCCGCTGGCACATCACCGATCCATTGCAGTTTTACAAACGCCTCACCAACGAGCGGGGCGCACAAAGCAGGCTCGACGATATAATCGACGGCGAAACCCGCGACCAGGTGGCCAGTCACACGCTGGAAGAAGTAGTCAGAAACACCAACCGTGAGGCCGACACAACAGCCCGGATAAGTGAAATAATTGAAGATTCCCTTGCACAGATTGAGGTGGGCAGAAAAAGAATCCAGAATGTTATCCAGAAAACGGTTAACGAAGAAACAAATGATCTGGGCATCGAAGTACTGGATTTCCGGTTTAAGCGGATCAATTATGTAGAGGATGTGAGGGAAAGGGTTTACGACCGCATGAAGAGCGAGCGAATCCGTATTGCCGATAAGTTCAGGTCGGAAGGAGAAGGCGAAGCTTCAAGAATTAACGGAGAAAAAGAACGCGAGTTGGACCAGATACAGTCGGAAGCATACAAAGAAGCTGAAACAATAAAAGGAAAAGCGGATGCAGAAGCTGCCCGGATTTATGCCGATGCCTACAATAAATCGAGAAGCTCGAGAGAATTGTACAGCTTTATAAAAAGTATGGAAACTTTTCAACGTACGTTCGATTCCACGACTACCATTATCCTTTCAACCGACAACGAACTTTACAAATACCTGAAAAGCATGGAATAAAGTCAGCTGTCAAATAATCATTATTCATAAAACCAGATGAATAGGTTAATAGTTCTGAAATCGTTCCGATGAAAACAACGGACTGATATTCAGTCGCGACTATTCTATGCTTATATTCAATCTTGCAGGGCTGTTTTTGTAAAATGCGATTAAGAAATAACCCCGGAATCAAATTTTTCGTAGCTTTACTTATATATCGTTGATTTGAATACAATACTGATTTGAAGTTATACATTAAAAATATGGTATGTATTCGCTGCCAGATGGTGGTGAAAGCCGAACTTGAAAAAATCGGCCTTACCTATGTTTATGTTAAAATTGGTGAAGCAGAAATAATCGGGGAAATTCAACCGGAACAACAGGAGCAGTTAAAAATCGATTTAAAAAAGGCAGGCCTTGTTCTAATGGACAATAAAAAAAGCATTCTGGTTGAAAAAATTAAAAGTGCGATCATTGAACTGGTGCATTATTCCGAAGAACAAATCAAAGTGAACCTCTCCGGTTACCTAAGCGAAAAACTCCACTACGATTATACTTACCTTTCCAATCTTTTTTCGGAGGTTAAAGGTATAACCATCGAAAAATTTTACCTCACCCACAAAATTGAAAGGGTAAAAGAACTGATTGTTTACGATGAGTTGAATCTTACTGAGATAGCTTTTAAAATGCATTATAGCAGCGTTGCTCACTTATCAAATCAATTCAAAAAAATTACCGGACTAACCCCTTCTCATTTTAAAAACCTCAAGAATAAAAGGCGGGACACACTCGAAAATGTGTGAATTATGTAAATTAAATTCTTAATTGTGTAATGGTTTCAATACGATGCAGAATTACCTTTGAAAAGGTATATATGTTGGAAATTGATGCAAATGACAGAAATCGAAAAATCAAAAATTCATATTCTCATCGAAATCATTGAGTATGTTCCCAATTCAGTGGTGAGTAAAACCATTATCCGAAAAACCACCGGAAACATTAGTGTTGTGGCTATTGATACCGGCGAGGCTCTGGCCGAGAAGATCTCGCCGTTCGACACTTTTATTCAGGTTATCGAAGGAAAAGCGGAAGTTGTTATTGATGATCAGCCCAACATGCTTCAAATGGGGCAAGGCATAATTATTCCGGCACACACATCAAATATGGTGCGTGCAAACGGGCGGTTCAAAATGATTTCAACAATAATAAAGAGCGGATATGAGGGGAGTACATTATAACAGGAATATTAAAAAATAAATATCATGACAAAAAGTAAAGAGAAGAATGAAGGTAAAGAGAGAAAGAACACAAAGAAGGCAGCTGCAATGAGCTTGAAAGAAAAAAGGGCTGTCAAAGCTGCAAAAAAGGCCAGAAAAAATGATTCAAGTATTATTTAGTATAGATGCATGAAGATAGCTTATATTGCAACATATCCGCCACGCGAATGTGGCATTGGAACATTTACGAACAATCTTTTAAAATCGATGCTGAGTGGAAACGCCAATCAGAACGGAGAGAATGAAGGTTTTGTGGTTGCATTGAATGACAACGATCTCAATTATAAATATCCCGAAGAAGTTAAGGTTACCATCAGGCAGGATCATCAGGAGGATTACTTAAAAGCGGTAAAATACATTAATCTTAGCGGCGCTGATATATGCATACTCCAACATGAGTTTGGCATATTTGGCGGACAAAGCGGAGTTTATATCCTTCCGTTGCTTCATCGGCTGGAAATTCCACTCATTGTTACACTTCATACCATACTAAAAACACCTTCGTACAACGAAAAAGCAGTTTTAAAAGAAATTTGCAAAATGGCTCAAAAAATTGTTGTAATGAGCCACAAAGCGGTTGAGTTTCTGGCAGGTATTTACGATGTTCCCAAAGTGAAAATCGCACTGATTGAACATGGCGTACCGGATATTCGCTTCAGCCCTAAAAAATCGAAGAAGGAGTTCAAACTGGTAAATAAAAAAGTACTGCTTACTTTTGGTTTTATTGGGCGAAGTAAGGGAATTGAAACAGTTATTAAAGCATTACCGGAAGTGGTAAAAAAATACCCTGAACTTATTTACATTGTTCTGGGGAAAACCCATCCGAACGTATTGCGTCACTCCGGCGAGGAATACCGGATTTTTCTTCTTCGTTTGACAAAAAGCCTTGAGCTTGAAAACCATGTGACTTTTCTGAATGAATTTGTCGAGGAGCAGGAGTTATTCAAATATTTATATGCCTGCGATATTTACATTACCCCTTATTTGAATGAAGCCCAGATTACCAGTGGAACGCTTTCTTATGCGGTTGGAACAGGTGCAGCCGTTTTATCAACACCTTACTGGCATGCTGCTGAATTACTGGCCGAAGGAAGAGGCAGGTTATTCCGTTTTAATGATTCAGATGACCTCGCGAAAACTTTAATCGAACTCTTTAATCATCCAGAAGAGCTTAAAGAACTTAAAAACAAAGCCGGCGAATATGGAAAAAAAATTACCTGGCCTAAAACTGGCGAAAAATATGCGGCACTTGCCGAAAAAACAGTGAAGGATGAGCATCCGGTTGTTATACCAAAAGAATCAGAACCCGATTTACTCATTCTTCCCCCCTTTTCACTCTCACATATCAACCGGTTAACCGATGATACCGGCATCATTCAACATGCAAAATTCGGCATCCCCAATTTAAAGGAAGGTTATTGTCTCGATGATAATTCGCGGGCATTGTTGATGGTTTTAATGACTTACCGCCAAATGAAAGATAAGCGGGCGCTTGAATTGTCGCCCATATATCTGAGTTATATTCATTACCTCCAAAATCCGGATGGTACGTTTCGTAACTTTCTGAGCTTTAACCGTAACTTTTTGGATGAAGTTGGTTCTGAAGATTCGTTTGGGCGGACAATCTGGGCACTTGGCTACTTGCTCGGGAATGCGCCAAATGACGCGTATTACCAAACCGGCAAACTGGTATTTTTTAATGCATCGCCCAATTTTGAAAAATTAAAATCCATCAGGGGAATTGCCAATACAATGATAGGAATTAGTTATTACCTGAAAAGCAATCCTTCCGATGATTCAATGACGGAAAGACTAAGAAATCTCGCCAATGGTTTAATGAAACATTATAAAGAAAACCAGGCTGCCGATTGGAATTGGTTTGAATCCCTGTTGGCTTATGATAATGGCATTTTACCTTTGGCATTACTCCATTCCGCCGAAATACTGAACGATTCAAAAATTACGGAAACGGCGATTGAAACAATGGATTTTCTTACCAGCCATACGTTAAAGGACAATTACCTTTCGATTATTGGGAATGAAAATTGGTACAAAAAGAAGGGTGAACGCTCGATTTTTGCCCAGCAGCCCATCGATGCAATGGCCATGGTATTAATGTATCACCAGGCATTTCATGTTACAAACCACAAAGATTATCTGAATAAACTGTACACATCTTTTCTTTGGTTTCTGGGCGAAAATGATTTACGAATGAGTTTGTATGATTTTGAAACAAAAGGGTGCTGCGATGGTTTTGAAAGTTATGGCGTTAACCGCAATCAGGGAGCTGAAAGTTCGCTGGCGTATTTAATATCCCACTTAACGGTATTGCAGGCGTACGAAGAATTTCATAAGTCCGACCTAAAACTGGTGTAAAAACTGGTGTAAAAAAAAATCCCGCAAAAAGCGGGATAAAATCAGATACTGTTGTAGTATTTTAAACTAAGCCAGTTTAACATTTACGGCATTTAATCCTTTTTTCCCTTCTTCTAAATCATAAGTTACTTCGTCATCTTCGCCGATATTATCTTTTAATCCGGTTGAATGTACGAAATACTCTTTTGATGATTCGCTGTCTTTGATGAAACCAAAACCTTTGGCTTCATTGAAAAATTTAACTGTTCCTTTGTTCATTTTATTAATTATTAATTGGGCGCAAGATACACTTATATTTTGGTTTTTACCCTGTTATTTTAATTTGATCGTATGATAATAAGGAATATTTCCTTTTGGCCCAACTTTTTTTAAGCGGTGCATTCCCATTAAAATACTTGTTGGTGATTTTAAAAAATTCAAAATGAACCAATAAAACCGCAATTCATATGCAAGTCTCTGAATAATTCATAAATTTGAATAGAAAACAGGATAATTTCAACATTTAATTTTTTTTGAAAACTGAAAACAGCAATACGGCGCCAAAATCCGGTGAATTCTGGTTTGCCCTCGATAATGCGGCAAAAATATATCCGGCTATTATCAACGAAAATGTTACTGCCGTTTTCAGGTTGACTGCCCTGTTAAAACAACCCGTTAAGATAAATCCGCTCCGGAAAGCAGTTTTGCAGGCAGAAAAGTGCTTTCCGTTTTTCAGGGTTCAACTCCGCAAAGGATTTTTCTGGTATTACCTCGAGCATCTTCCGAAACAT
>CAYTDH010000314.1:628-5815 GCA_964436325.1 uncultured Tangfeifania sp. | reverse complement strand
CGACCCAGTTTTGTAACTGTGTTCATCGTCTTTACACGCCATTCTCGTTGGTATCATCAACGTGAAGAGGGAACCGTTCTATCTGCAAAGAACGGTTCCTTCTGCCGGACAAATGGATTCCTGGGTGGGCTGGTTTCTGGTGCAGGGGAACCGATAAATTAAATTGATGAATACTGGAAAGATTTAGTACGCCTGCTCCTGGCCTTTAATCAGCACCCAAAGGGTGAGTAGCATGATTTTAAAATCGAGCCAAAGGGTCCAGTTCTCCATGTATTTGACATCTTCGCGTAAGCGGCCTTCCAAATCCGCGGGTTGTTTTATTTCTCCCCGGTAACCGTTTACCTGTGCCTGCCCGGTAATTCCGGGTTTAACGGTGTGGCGGATCATGAAATTCTTCACCCGCTTGCGGTACTCATCGGTGTGTTTTAGCATGTGCGGCCGCGGCCCCACCACCGACATCTGACCTGCAAGGACATTCAGAAACTGTGGGAGCTCGTCAATGCTGGTTCTTCGCAGAAAACGGCCCACTTTGGTCACCCGTTCATCATTCCGGCAGGCCATTCTTTTGTTCGCATCCCCGTTGATTCTCATCGAACGGAATTTAATGCAGGTGAAGGGATGATCGTAAACGGAAGTCCGTTTTTGAAGAAAGAAAATTCCTTTTCGTTCTCCCAGCAAATCAATAAGAAATAACAGGAAACTCAACCAGCTTAAAACGGTTACTATCACTACCAATGAAAGAAGAATATCAAAAAAACGTTTCACCAGTTGATTGTACCATATACTCAGCGGTCCGGGCTGAATTTCAATAACGGGCAAATTCCCCAGTTGAATCAGTTCCGCCCGCTTTAATGCAAAATTCCCCATTGAGGGAATGATGTGCACTTTTAAGGGGAATTCCGCCAGTTTGTTTAAAACCTCGTTTTTTCGTTGGGCAGGAATTGCCTCTGTATCAATAAAAACTTCATCGATATTATATTCTGTGATGATATGAGGAAAGTTTTCCCAGGTTCCGGTTATTTTCTTTGATTCATTCTTAACCGAATCAATGATGCCCAGGCACCTGAAGCCATGCCAGGGGGTTTCCTCAAAGTAGTTTTGCAGTTGCTGTGATTGCTGAGAATTTCCAAAAATCAGTACATTCCGGTAATTGAAACCGTGTTTCCGGTAAAATAGAAAACTGTAATAAAGCGTATACTTCCAAACCAACAGCAAAATAAAAAAGAGCGGAAAAATGAATTTTATATATTCCCGGGGATAATAGGCAGGTAAAGAAATGAGCTGAAAGAAAAGTAAAAAGAGGAAAAAATAAAAAATGCTGATTTTTAATGTTGTTACAAATATCTCTTTTTTGTGGGAATGCCGCTTAAACAGATAGGCCCTGAAAATGATCACCAGAAAAAGATAGGCAAAATTCAGGTACACGTAAAACAGGATGTATGGGGCTGCTAACGGATTTGTATTTGTTTTCAGAAGCAAAAAGCCTGTAATGAACAGGGTATTCAGAACGATTAAATCGCCCGATATAGATATGATGGGAATATATTTCGAATAACGTAATGCCATGAGGTTGATTCAATTTTTGGTTAATGGCTCATTTGCTTCAGCATGAATCTCTTGAAAAAGGTCAGCATACTGATCGATGATTTTTTGCTTTTCAAAGGTTGTTTTCACCTTCTGAAGATTTCTTTCTGTTTTTCCGTTCCATAAGTTTTCTTCCGGATTTTTCCGGAGCAGCACGCTGATATCTTCCGGGGTGGAGAAGAAGAAAGCGTTTTTGCCAAGAACTTCCCGGTTAAAGGGGTTATTGTGGGCACAAATCCGGCATGAACCGGCCATGGCTTCAATCAGTGAGGGGTTGGTGCCTCCAGCAGAGTGGCCGTGAAAGTAAACGGCCGAATAATAGCGTAAATGGTTTAACAACTCCTGATCGTAAATGCCACCGGCAAAACGAACGGCTGCAGACTGGTACTTTTCCCGGATTTTCCGGGCATAACCATTATCGGTATTTCCGGCAATCAGGAGCGGATAATCCGTTCCTGAACCGATTACTCCGCGAATAATTTCTTCCACATGATTGTCGGGTTGCAGCCGGGCAGCCATTAAATAAAAGCGATAAGGCTTTAGTCCCAGGTGCGATATCCTGCTTTCTCCTGAAGGCAAGAACGGATCAGCTCCATAGGGAATGAAGGTGGGATTTTTATGGTATTTTTTTTGAATGTATTCCCTGATGGCCCTGGAGTCCGCAATCAAATAATGACTTCTTCGTATGATGATGCGTTCTGAAAATTTAAGAAACTGCCGGACAAACCAGTGGTATTTTTTTCTTTTCCATTCCAGACCATCGGTATTGGTCACAATTGTTGTATTTCTGTCGAAAAGCCAGTTCCAGATGGCATTGCTGGTGTAACCCAGTTGAAGAATGATGTCAAAGTTTCTTTTGCGGCTGTCCAGAATGCACAATAAGTCATAGATAAACTGTCCGAAAAGGCCCAGCTCCTTTTCCGGATTGGCACAATGAATGAGGTTTACCCCATTGAATTCGGACTTTTGGTAGGAATGGGTTTTCGGACTGTAAACCCAAACGGAGTATCCTTTTTGAACCAGGCCTTCAGAAAGGTATTCTGCAAGCTGTTCAAAACCTCCGTATTCATTGGGGATGCCGCGGGAACCTAGGATTCCTATTTTCATCGCAGAAGCGTTTCTTCAGATTTTGACTCAGACATCTGTCATTGTTTTCTTATATTCAAAAAAGATACGGGATTTCTGAGTGAAACCCTTTATTGTTCCTTTTTGCGATGCCATAGGTTGTGGTTTTCTTCATTTTTAGATTATTTTTTATATTTGCGAATATATTAAAAAGAAATAACACATTGGCATGAATGCGTATTAAGGTGTTTATGCCAATTGATTCATCAGACGTTATCCATTTCAGTTTTTTTCGTGTGCTCCATTTTAATGTAAATCTCGTATGGGAACCCAAAAAGGAAGAAAAAAAAGAGGAAAAAAAGACCCCTTGAAAAGGTTATCGGGAAGAAGTATTTTTTTGGGAGTCACCCTGATTATTATTCTCCCATTGATTTCTTACCAGCAAGCCCTGGATATTGTCTTAATGCCCCAGCTTTTTGCGTTGAGTGTTTTTTTGATGGGGTATGGCCTGTTTCACCTGCTTTTTTTACGTAATGCTTTTATTTTAAAAAAGGCTTTAGTGAATTTTATTGCGGTAGTGGCATTGGTCTATTTTTTGGTTACCATTGGTTCATCGTTTTTTGCTTTTAACTACAAGGAAAGTTTTTTTGATATTGCCAAAACGTTTCTGTTTTTCTCTTTGATTCTGGTTGTGACTTCCCGGTTTTTCCTGGACTCCCTTTTTGTTCAGCGTTTGCCGGATTTTTTTCTTTTGGGCACTTCTGTTTTGCTTCTCTTCGGTTTTAATGAATATTTAACGCAGGTGCTCCCTGCTCCGGACACGCATCTGCCCGATGGACGTTCCATAATATATTCCGTGAGTGGCCCCATGGCGCACAAAAATCTTTATGCATCCGGACTTTTCATGTCACTACCAATGCTTATCTGGGGCTTTGTTACTTCCCGGGGAATGAAAAGGAATCTTTTTGGATTAGTTGTTGGATTGACCTTTTTAATGATTTTTTTGCTCAGCACCCGTGCTGTCTGGCTGGGAACCCTTATTGGGGGTGGATTTGCTGTTTTTGTATTATTGCTTTTTGGAAAAATGTTTGGGCTTTCTCGCAAATGGCGTCTTTTTATGTTCATTTCGGTGTTTGTCCTTTTGGCCAGTGGAGCGGGTGTTATCATGAAAACTTCTGAAAACTCAGGGTTTTCGCCGGCTGAGCGCTTCAGGAGTATTTTTGATCCTGAAGCTTCGAATAACCGTTACCGGCTGAATGTCTGGGAAGTCTCCCTGGAGGTGTGGAAACAAAATCCAATTTTTGGTGTGGGCCCTGGAAACTGGAAAATAGAGGCCCCTTCCTATTTTGTTGAATATGGCTTTAACAAAAGCCAGTTAAACTGGGTCAGACCCCATAACGATTTTTTGTGGGTTTTATCTGAGAAAGGATTGATTGGATTCCTGGTTTACCTGGCTTTACTGGCAACTGCCTTTGTTTTTCTTTTCACTGTTATCTTTAGATCTGATGATCAAAAAAAACGGTTGCTCGCATTGTTGCTTGGGGCCGGGCTCTCTGGCTACCTGGTGACTTCTTTTTTTGATTTTCCCTCCGAACGAATTTACCACCAAACCATTCTGGCGCTTTGGTTTTCACTTCTAATCTTCTTAAAAACCAAAAAAACCCTTCTTGAGAAGAATGCCAAATTTGCCTTTTCCAAACTATTCCCATGGATTTTAATTTTGGGATTGGCTGTGGTTGCGATTTATGCTTTTGCAGTCATCGAGCAGGAGGTTCAGGTGAAAAAAGTGCGACAGCTCAGGGATAATGGTCAATGGCAGCTTATGCGCGATGAGGCTTTAAAAATTTCTTCCCGTTTTAAGACCCTCGATCCCGAGGCGGTCCCTGTCGATTATTATTCTGGACTGGCTAATGGTCAAATGAAGAATTATGAAGAGGCACGTAATTTTTATCATCGTGCCTTGGAAGAAAATCCCAATAAAGTATCAGTGTTGAATAATCTTGGGTTGGTTTATTTTTTTCAGGAAGATTACCCCAATGCGATTAAATACCTCGAAAAAGGATTGACCATTCTTCCTGATTACTATGAAGCGCTCATGAATTTATCGGCAGTTTATGTAAAAGTGGGGGATTACCAGAAAAGTATGGAAACGCTTGGCAAAGTTCCACGAAATTTAAGGGATGAACGTTTCTTTCAAAACGAAGAACACGTAAAAAGGCTTATCCGGGAAAGTAACAACTAACGCCTTCCATCCTCTTCTTCGCCGGCCCCGGAATAAACTTTTGGAACAACCTGCTCCGGATTCATCTCGATGCGAATGGCTCCCAGGTAAAAGAAGGTGGCCGCTACCGCCATAATAACATGACTGGCACTGATGTGATTGAACCAGGGGTGGGGCGAGAGTTCGTTCATGAAAATGAGGGCTGCAATAGCCGCAAAGGCAATGCCGGTTAGGATGTACTTGCCTGCTTCATTCCGGGTTTTCATAAAAAGATACCCCTCAAGCGAAAGCACAACAAACATCAATCCGTATCCCGA
>CAYTDH010000314.1:0-618 GCA_964436325.1 uncultured Tangfeifania sp. | reverse complement strand
CGAGTGAAATTCGACGAAGAAAAAATTCAGTGTCGTGATCGTCAGGGTTAAAAAGACGAGGAATTCAATGATGTTGATGATCTTAAATGTGTTTACAACCGATTTATTCAGCCAGATGCGGGTGTGTTCAATGGCCGCGCGTTCCACAAACATAATCGATATCATACTCATTATCCAGCCTGGTAGTTTCCAGTAAAAGTTGAAGGCATAGAGAAAGGCATGTCCGATAATGCCTCCCAGGGCGGTTGCAATTCCCATCGTCAGAAAGTACATTTTGAAATAGAAAAAGGTGTTTTCCCGCTTTCCTGAACGGTGAATACGGTAAGCAAAAAGGAAACAGAGGAAGGAAACCAGTAAATCAGTGATGGTAACGACCGGCTCGTCTATTCTGACTCCGGAAATATAAATCGTGTTTATCTCATCCATTGGCTTGCTTTTTTGAGGTTTCGTTATCTTGTTTTTTGTTTTTAATCCATTTCATGCCTGGTTGCTCAGGTCCTTTTTTAAAATGGCGTTTAAGATACACAACATTTTTGAGGCAGCCGGGTTTTCTCATTTTCAATTTTTTTAACAGCTGAATTCATTATGTGCGCTGGGAAAAAAAAAGGAATATTTTAG
>CAYTDH010000313.1:0-5829 GCA_964436325.1 uncultured Tangfeifania sp. | reverse complement strand
GCCCGATTGGATTAAAAAGAATAAATCTGAACAAACCCTTAGGGAGCTCCGCACCTTAAGGGATGCACCCGTCCAAAGGCCCAATTATCACGAAGGCAGTGAGGAAATCGCACTCTGGTGTCATTTCGATCCGCTGGTTAGCGGACAGGCTCCAGCTGAAGGAGGAGAAATCTCTTGAATCAACAGATTTCTCCTTCCGCCTTCGGCGGATCGAAATGACAGTTACTGCCATTGTCATTATGCTCATTATGGCCAAAAGATTTTGCGTAGGGTCTACCAATGACACTAAAGCGTGATTTTCTTACTATGTTCATTATTAATTACTTATTAAATCTATCATTGGCATCTTCCAGCCCGCTAACCGGCAGACAAGGCAACCTGACAGCAACGACAACAATGACAACAATGACAACAACGACAACAACGACAACAATCCCTTCTTCCCCTATTGGAGCAATTCCAATCCTTCTGTAGCCGATTCATCGCCCGGATTGTTCAAAAGGACTTTGTTGAACAACACTTTTGCCTGGTTGTAATTTCCCATAAAGTAGGAGGTCCATCCGAGCATTAGTAACCCGTCGTACCCAAATGGATAGAGATCGACCACTTTTTTGAAAAGCGGATAGGCTTTATCGTATTTTTTTCGGCCGTAGTAGACCAGTCCAAGCCGGTAAAGGGCTACCGTATTGTTGGGATTGATTTCGAGAATGTGGTCATACAGTTCAATGACCTCATCCCAGCGGCCCAGTGCCGATTTGGGCAGGATTAAACCAAAGCGGGATTCTTCGGAATAGGGTTTTAACTCAATGGCCCGCGAATAAAAAATGATGGATTCATCAAAAAGTCCTGCATTGTAGTTTAGCCAACCCAGGCGCAGGTTGATTTCATAGGAATCCTTGGTGTATACTTTTTTCAGCGCATCAGCCGCTCCCGAAAACTCACTATTTTTCTCCAGTTCATAACTTTTTGAAAATGCATTCATCAAAATTTCCTGATTTGTTTGACCAATGGCAGGGACCAGGTTAAAGCCCAGTAAGAAGGCAAGAAGTGCTATTTTTAGAAATTCCATGATATTCCAGCTGTTAATGTATGTTTTAAATAATTATAATCCAGTGAATTACTGATTTCTCCGTTGGTGTAAACACGGTATGTTTCGGTTATATCCTGAGTGATGTAACGGACCACAAATTGAATATTTTTTCCTGCCGGAATGTACAGGCTGCCTGTGAATTTTTGTCCGGATGTTCCGGGGAAATTGGCAATAATATATCCGGAAGCTTCAATGAAGTTTTCCATGTCTCCCTGGAGATACTGTCCGTAAACATGAACGGGGCCCAACTGAGCTCCTCCTGAAAGTCCAAAGGTATTAAAGGAAAACGGATTAGTGTTGCTGTTTTTAAAATAAACCCGGGGTGTGATGTAAAGTGAAAGGTTTGAAAGGGGATACCAGGTAACCCAACCGGAAAATTGGCTGAATTTTTTATCGGAGATGTTGGCCAGGTTGATTTCTGCTCCAGGTGAAAAATTCCCGAAATGCGACCATGTTGATCCTGAAATAGTGAAATCTGAAAATTTGGAACGGGATGAATAAAACGTATTGGGATCGTAGTTGCCCAGCACCAAATCAGAATTTCCCCAGATAACATTCATCGAAGGCGAAATATACCATTTTTTTCCCAGGACGAACCAGGGGCTGATATAATAATTGAATTGTTTGGCATTTATGGAAAAAAGGTTCCGTTCTCCCCAAAAAATTTGTTCATCACGTGAAATACCAATATGGGTGATATTGTGGTTTAGCCCGAATCCCGGGCCAAGCTGATGGCTGTAATCCAGCGACTCAAAGTGGTAATTTTTAAAAAAGAAGGCCTCTCCGTAATCTTGATCTATATTCAGTTGTTCATCGAAATGGTTGTTTATCAGTTGGTCGGCATCAGGATTAAAGGCATATCCCACTTCAAAGGCGGCATAAAGGGGTTTCATGGACTCGAAATTTATTTTTTCTTTTACTGCGACTGAAAACTCCTCCGCAATTTTGGAGGCCTCTGCTTTCCGTCCGCCAAACGATAAACTATAATAGAGGTATTCCTGCAACCATTCAAACGTTTGATCATTTTCCCAGGCTTTGAGGAACCAGCGGCTGGCTTTCCGGTATTTTTTCAGGTTATACCATGCAATTCCGGTTCGTACCTGCAGGTAGAAGAAGTCAATCCCCTGTTTCCTAATCTGTTCCGAAAAATCGATCAATTCTTTCCATTTTTGTTGCTGGAAAAGTGCATAAGATTGCTGGTCGGCTTCAGGATAACTGAATGTCTCCTGAGCCTGTCCCCAAATTATCCAAACGGAAAAAAGCGTAATTAATCCAATTCGTTTTGACATGTCATTTTTATTTTTGCCTCATTCAGTTCAATCAAAATTTCAAAGCCGCCATCCTGGTCTGCTTCAATGCTGCTTTTGCAGAGTTTTACCTTTTGGCCGGCAATTTTCTTTGTAATCCGGACATTCATTTGAATGGTTCCGGATGAAAGAATATCACCACCTTCCTTCAGGGTAACCTGGTATTCCGCTTTCAGGAAAAGATACAATGGAGCAGCAAAGTCCTGAACAAATTTCAGCAATCCTTTAAACAGCAGATGCACAGGCATGGTATCACGAATTTGGCTATTGGGCAGAAAGCCTATCGGAATTTTATAGAGGACCATAAAAAACCAGAACAAGGGTTTATCCTTTTTCCCGGTGAAATTGGTAAAATAGTGCATATCCCCATTGTTGTAAAGATAGGCCATTCCTCCTTCTTTTTCATCCCGGAGGTAGGGAACATTGTACACATCTGTTTCGGCCACCCATGAATAGTTACCTGCCATTTTTTGCCATCTTTTTTTAGGGGAGTCCACTTCCACTTTAACGTTTATTCTTCGTCCCGGAATAAAGTGCAGGGCTTTTTGGAGAATTTCATTGATTCCGGGCCGGGCCACTTTTTGGTCTTTTTCAGGAACCTCAAACGTTTTCAGGGAATAACCTGAATTATCTTTTAAAAGGTAATGGCCAAAGGGATACTCCAGGGTAGGGGACCCCACATAAGGATTCGCCTGGAATTGAAAATGCAGGTGGGGGTAAGGGGATCGTCCTGAATTTCCGCAACGCCCGATCAATTGTCCTTTTTTAACGGTATCTCCTGCTTTGACTTCCAGCGACTGGTATTTCAAATGGCTCAGTTTGGAGAACAGATAGTTGTTGTGTTTGATGACAACCGTATTGCCCCAGTTTTTTTTGGTATTCACATCGCCTATGATATTGTCCTGAACATTGCTTTCTACTTCCATTACGGTTCCATCTGCCGGGGCCAGGACAGCTTTCCCAAAGCAGTAATAATCTTCGGGATAGTCTCCTGAATTTTTGAATTGCCTGCCCTCCCTGTTGGTGATCACAAAATCCCAGGCATGGCGCCAGGATCCCTGGTGGGTGTACTCCCCGTTATGGGCCTGACTGATGGTCCATTCGCCAAAAAAAGGAAGTGCTGCCGAAACAGGGTAAGCTGCAGGAAACCGCTTGGTGTTTCCCGAGTAGAGGTAAAGGTTTTTCTCCGGCTTTCCAAGCTGAACAGGCGTTTCGACCAAAAATCGGGGTCGCTTTTCCCTGAGCTTGAGGGCATACAGGAACATCAGCACAATCGTATTGAATGGCAGGGAATAGGGAGATATTTTGAGCAACAGAAATACCTGCTGGGTACTGGTGGTAATTAATACTACCGCCGGCAAAAGGATGAGGATCCAGCCAAAGCTGACTCTCCCGGGAATCAGGTAGTAACCTCCCAGTGCAATGGCAGTCAAAATGTAGTTGAACCCAATAAATGTATAACTCAGTGAGTTGAAATCAATGCCAACGATGTGGTAAAATAAAAAAGCAATGGAGTACCCGAATACCGAAAGCAGAAAACTGATTCGTGAATAAATCAGCAGTCCCAGAGCGATAATGATCCCGGCAAGCATATGGGATTGAAAAAAGATGGCTCCGAGGGAATGGAAATAGATACGGATAAAAGAGGAGCCGATATTATTCTCGAGGAAGTCGTAAAAATGGATAAATATTTTTCCTCCTATGGCATACAATTCATTGTAGGTGAAAATGCCGCGTTCACTCAGGTTTAATGCAGATAAATCGTTTCCGGACAAAGCTACAATCCAGATGGTTATTAAAAAGGGAACACTCAGGTAAGGCAGTCCGTATTTTCCCAGAACGCCCTGAAAAACCACAGTAAAAAAGAAACAGGTAACCGCTGCAACGGCAATAAGGAGATACACTTCTACAGAAGGGTCGTAAAATAACCCGATGCCTAGTCCGGTAAGCAAGGCATTAAAACCGTATAAGCCATTGTTTAACAGATATTTATTATACCCCAATACCTGAGCCAGCAGGTTGGATATGATTACCGCAACCAGTCCCCCGATTCCTGCCCCGTAATCGAAAAAGCTGATCAACACTAAAATTGAGGCCAGCAATTTCGATTTTGAAAAAAATACCTGAGAATAGCTGTTTAAAATGGAAAAAAGAAAATCTTTTTTCCTGAGTTTATTCTCCTCCATGGTTTTTGTGTTCTATTGCTTTTTCAATTCTGTTTTTTTCAGGGTTTCCAGTTCTTCCTTTTGCTTGATGACATGGGTTTTTCCTTCCATATCGATTAAGACTACGTTGGGACGGTAGGTGATGAACTGCATCCACTGGGTAACGTTGTAGGCACCGACACGTTCAATAACCAATTGATCGCCGGTTTTTACATGCGGGAAATTCACCGCCTCACGGATGACATCGATGTTCATGCAGAGGGGGCCGTAAATGGTTGTTTCTTCCTGGACCTCGGAGGTTTCTTTTGATGGATAAATGCCCAGGTTGTACCAGAAAGAGGTGAAAAGAATATTGACACCCGCATCAATTACCATGTTTCTTCGTCCGGTGGAGGATCGTTTATTCGCCAGCACCGTTGTTAGCAGGTATCCGGCATCATCAATCAGCGCACGGCCTGTTTCAAGGAACAGGGCCGGCAGGTTTTCATGGGGTATTTCGGAAGAGATGAGGGCATTGGATATGGCTTCTGCATATTCATCGAAAGAGGGACAGGTCTCGGATCCGGGCATGTAGGCTCCTTTCAGAGTGTTTTTTGATGCAAAGCCGCCCCCAAGATCAATGTATTTTATCCAGTGTTCAAATTTCCGGTGGGTGGCCATCAGCAGGTTCGCCAGTTTGGTGGCGGCTATTCCGTAGGCCGATGCTGTCATGATGTAGGTTCCAATATGGGTATGCAATCCAATAAGTTCCAAATTTTTGGCAAGCATAATCCGGTTGATGGCACTCCAGGCCTCTCCGTTTTCATAATTAAATCCAAAGCGGTCCCATTTGGGATGTATGCCGGTATCCATGTTAATTCGGATGGCTGCTTGCGGACGCTTTGAAGTCTTTTCGGCTATGTTTAGCAGGGTATATAATTCATCAAAATGGTCAATGTGTATGAGCGAGCTGTTTTCAACGGCTTTTATTAACTCTTCTTCCGTTTTGTAGGGGCCGTTGAAAATTATTTTTTCGCCCGGAACTCCGTTTGCCAGTGCTTTATCGTATTCAAAACCCGAAACTACTTCTGCCCAGCTTCCTTCCTGGTGAAATACATTGCAAATGGCGCCCAGGTAATTGGTCTTGTACGACCAGGCAAACTGGACTTTAGGGTAACGTGTTTCAAAGGCACGCCGCGCTTCAGCAAAGGTGTCCCTGATGGTTTTTTCAGAAAAAACAAACAAGGGGGAACCGTATTTTTTGGTGAGTTCAGAAACAGAAATCCCA